>CAJKVD010000146.1 GCA_905203195.1 uncultured Clostridium sp.
ACTTTTCTCTCTTTTTCTAATTTTTTCGATTTTATTCTAATTTATTCTTTTTTTTCTTTTTTTGTAAAAAAAAAGAAGCTACTTGTTTGTAACTTCTTTTTTTTATTAATCTTCTTTTATTCTTATTGGTAATATCATATAAACATAATCGTTGCTTTCTGTAGATTTTATTAAACATGGTGATATATTGCTTCCGAATTCTACAAAAACTTCTTCGTCATCTATTACTTTTAGACTATCTAAGAAATATTTTGGATTGAATCCTGCTTCTAAATTTTTTCCTTCAGTTGAAATGAATAATTCTTCTTTTGCGTCTCCTGTTTGATTTGTACATGAAATTGTTACTTTTCCGATGTCTACAACTACTTTTACTGGATATTTTTTTTCTTTTTCTATACTTGATGATGATATTAGACTTATTCTTTCAAAACAATCTTGTAAATTTGAACGATTTACTCTAATTCTTGTTTCCCAAGCACTTGGTATTACATTTTTATAATTTAAAAATTCACCATCTAAAATTCTTGTTACAACTTTGCATTTATCCATTTCGAACAAAGCTTGATTTTTTGATACTCCTATTTTTACCGGTTCAAATGAGTCTAATAGGATTTTATTTACTTCGTTTAGAGTTTTTCCCGGTATTACTGCACTAAAATCATTTGTTTTTTGTGTTAAGTAAATACTCCTTAGTGCTAGTCTAAAACCATCTACTGCTACTATATTTAATTTATTGTTTTCTGTTTCTATTAGACAACCTGTGAATATTGGTCTACTTTCTTCAGTACTTACAGCAAAAATTGTTCTTTTTATCATATTTTTTAAAGTGTTTTGCTCTATTTCTATTGAATTTTCTACTTCTATTTTTGGTAATTCTGGAAATTCATCTGGATTCATTGTTGCTAATTTATAGTGTGATCCTTCGCATTCTATTTCTAGTATATTTTTTTCATTTAATGTTATATAAATTTCTGTATCTGGTAATTTTCTTATAATTTCACTAAACATTGTTGCATTTACTACTGTGCTTCCTTGTTCTTTTACATCACATTCTATTACATATTCTATTCCCAATTCTAGGTCATATGTTGTTAATTTTACTTCATTATCATTTGTTTGTATTAATATTCCTTCTAGTATAGGCATTGTAGTTTTAGATGTTACTGCTTTTACTACGGAATTAATGGCTTTAATCATATTTTCTTTATAGCATACGATTTTCATTTTTCTTCCTCCTTGTATTTTTTTATAATATATATAATATATTTAGTAGTAGTAGTATTAGGTGCTGTGGAAACTGTGGAAAACTATGTGGAAACTTAGTGTCCCTAGAAAAAAGACTGTGTATAAAATTGTGGAAAACTGTCGATTTTATCCACACCGTTTCCACATGTGGAAAACTTTTTTGTGGATAATTAAGTTATCAACACCTTATCCACACGCTTTCCACAGTGACATGTGGATAACCAATACGGCTTTTCCGTAAGTAAAGATAGCTCAATTTTTTCCAAACAATTATTTTTCCAAACATAAATTTTAAAAATTAAATATTTCTTTACAGCCATCTAATCTTCTTCACTTGTAATTATGTTTTTCACACTTTCCACAATTAACTTGGTATTGTTTTTATCGCGTACTTCTTTTTTTATTTTGTTATATGCATGCATTACTGTTGAGTGATCTCTGTCACCAAAATCTTTTCCAATTTGAGGGAAAGACATGTTTGCTACATCTCTACAAAGATACATTGCTATTTGGCGAGGAAATGCTATGTCGTTAGATCTTTTTTCACTAGCTAAGTCGTTTTTGTTGATACTAAAATATTTAGCAACAGTTTCTTTTATGAAGTCACTTGATATTACTTTTTCACTTTTTAATTTGAATTCGTTTATAATTAATTCTGCATGTTCCATCGTAATAGGACTGTGCGTTAATGCTGCTCTTGCAACTATTTTATTAAATACACCTTCTAGTTCACGAATGTTTGAATCAATATTAGTTGCTATATTTGATAAAATTGAGTCATCTATTATGATTTTTTCGTCTTGTGCTTTTTTTCTTAGAATTGCTAAACGTGTTTCATAATCTGGGCAAGAAATGTCTGCTAATAGTCCCCATTCAAATCTTGATTTTAGTCTGTCTTCTAAAAATTGTATGTCTCTTGGTGGTGTATCACTGGAAATTATAATTTGTTTTCCATCTTCTCTTAATGCATTAAATGTGTGGAAGAATTCTTCTTGTACTCTATCTTTACCAGCTATGAATTGAATATCATCAATTAGAAGAACATCTATATTTCTATATTTGTTTCTGAACATTTCTGTTTTATTGTCCTTTATTGAATTAACAAGTTGGTTAGTAAATTTTTCTGATGTGACATATAAAACATTAGCTTTTCTGTTTTCTTCGATGATTCTGTTTCCAATAGCTTGCATTAAGTGAGTTTTTCCTAATCCTACGCCACCATATAAAAATAAAGGATTGTAAGATTTTCCTGGTTCATTTCCTACTGCTAATGCTGCTGCATGTGCGAATCTGTTGTTATTTCCTACGACAAATGTGTCAAATGTGTATTTTGGATTTAATGTTTGATGGTTTGATTCTAGTTCAGATTCTGGTATGTTAGAAGTAGAATCTGTTATTATATTGCCTTCTTCGCCATCTTGGATTCCATTTTTGTCTTTTTTTGAAAGATCTATTACAGAAAATGTGTATTCTTTGTTTGTAATGTATTTGATTGTGTTAAACATTAAATCTTTAAATCTGTTTTCTATAAAATCTCTTTGGTATTCAGACAAAGTTGTAAAAACAATGTTGTTTTCATCAATACTTTTAATTCCAAGTGAACTAATCCACGTGTCATAAGAAATTGATGAGACTTCGCCTTTTAATGTGTCTTTTATTTTTACTAAAAGTTCGTCTTTGTCAATCTCCATCTGCTTTTCATCCTTTCTTATAAAGTTATCCACAGAGTTATCCACAACTGTTGATAACTCTGTAATATGTTTGTAAAAAAAGCTAAATTTTTACGAACATAAATTTGAAAAAAAGGGAGCGATAAAAATGAATATATTTGGAATAAAAAGCAATGTAATAGAGTATACAGTTAATAAGGCAGATAATAAAGGAATATATATATCAGTACAAAATGGAGAAGTATT
>CAJKVD010000147.1 GCA_905203195.1 uncultured Clostridium sp.
TCCCTTCTAGGTGTTTTTTGGGACTGTGCAAAAAAACACTCATCAAAACAATGCTTTTTTACCTCGTCCCCAAAAACATCAATCACTTATTTGTAAATCTCTTTTAAAATATTATAAATTGTATCCTTTATAAATTCTGCTGTAGTTGTCGGTGCTACCTTTCCTGGCAATGATAATGCCCACACTAACTGCAATCCTTTTTCTTTTGCTGCTTTTTTATCTATTCCTCCTGGATTTGATGCTAAATCTATTAATAAACAATCTTTTTTCACATATTCTAATTTTTCTGATGTTAATATCATTTGTGGAATAGTGTTTATTATAACATCGAATTCATTTAAGTTTTTACCTATTAAATTTATATTTGTTGCCATATGTCCATATGCCTTTATCCATGCTAAATCTTCTTCTTTTCTGGCTGCACATTTTACTTTAGTTGACAAACCTGCTAATTTTCTTGCTAATACTTTTCCAATCCTGCCAAAACCTAATACAAGTACATCACTTCCATGTAATATCTTATTTGTATTTGCTATTGCTATTTCTATTGCCCCTTCTGCTGTGGCTATAGTGTTTAAGACTGCTAATTCTTCCCTTTTCATAATGTCTATTATTTCTATATACTCATCATTTGCCAATTGATATACATCTGGTGATATCATTCCTGCTATTAAAATTTTTGCATTTAAATTATGCATAAATTCTCTTATAGTTATTTTATTATCACTAAACGGCATATTTACATTTACACCATCACTTGAAAATGGTATTGGACCTATAACTACTTGTGTTTCTTTTACTGCTTCAGACATTTTGTTACAAAATATAATATTTGCATTTTGCTTAAGTTCTTCTGCCTTTTCTAGACCATAAGTATATACCAAATTATCCTCTTTTGCAAGCATTTTAGCTAATTTTATTATACGCAAATCCCCACCAATAACAGCAAATTCTTTAATCATATATTACACATTCCTTTCACATTTTTAAAACATTTTTATAATATTATATGTTTTTTAAGTAAAAAAATACTATTCCCAATATATAATTTAAATTTATATATTAAGAACAGCATAATACTAAAATTATATTATCTTTCTAAATCTATTCCTCTATTTTTCATTTCTATATCTGTATAACTTATATTTTTTGTAATTTCAAAAGTTTCTTCCAGATGCTCTTTCGCCTTAATTTCTTTTTCAAGAAGTTTTGGCTGTTTTAACTGACTTTCTTTTTCTAATTCGTTGTTTCTTGCCATTTCTAAATTAAATGGCATTATCTTGCTATTATTGGTATAAACATTGGATCTTTTTTTACTTTTGGCACTATTTTTTGACTATTTAAATCTATTGCAGTATTAGCATATTGTATTGCCATATCTTTATTACCTTTTATGATTTCAATTTTTGCTAGTTCATAATATGCATCTGGTGCTAGTTCTTCGCTTTCTATCGCTTGTAAAAAATAACTTTTTGCTTCATCTATCTCTTTATATATCAATGCAATTTCTGCTAAGGCATATTTTGAATTATACGAAAAACTATTTATTTGTGCAGCTTTTTCGTAACATATTTTTGCACTTTCAAAATCATTTAACATTGTATATACTAATCCTAAATTATAATTTAATTCATAGCTTATCGGACTATATCTTAACCCTTCTTGATAAACATTTGCAGCTTCTTTATACATTTCTTTATCAATTAATATATCTCCTAATAAGACTGTTGCTTGATAATAATCTGGCTTCTTTTTTAATAAATTATTTAACATTTGAGCTGCTTCGTCTTGTTTGTCTAACACATTTAACAATTTTGCTATTTTATAATAAGAATCATAATCTCTTTTATGAATGTCTATTGCTTGTACATATTCATCTATTGCTTTTCGCATTCCGCCTTCTGCTTCATATATTTCTGCCAATCTTCTATGCCCTTGATAATTTTCTGGATATTTTGTTACTAAATGAATTAATGCTTGTTTTGCCTTTTTATTATCACCTAATTTTTGATACATTACAGCTCTTGATATATCTACAATTTCTACAAATGGAATCTTGTTTTTTTCTAATAATATTATGGCAATTGGTGCTAATATTGACAAAATATATTTTAATATTACAAATATAAAGTTTATTTTTATTTTAAATATTATTTCAAAGAAATTTAATGCTATTCCAATTGCTTGCAAAATAATTAGTATAACATAACTCGTTTCATTGTCTTTTATCATTTTATAAAACATATATATAAATAATGTAAATGCAATTATTGCAAATATTAGTTGTTCTGATTCCACTTTTTTACTTCCTTCCTCTAAATTTGTTACTACAAAAAATTAACTTAAAGCCATGCAAAATTTTCATATTGCTTGGTTAATCGTTATATATTTTTTGATAAATTTTGTAATCTCTTAAGATTTTTCTAACATAATTATTTGTTTCTTTGTATGGAATATTTTGTATATCTTCTCCATCGTTTTGTATAATTCCTTTTTCTATCCAATTATCAACTGTACCAATTCCAGCATTGTATGCAGTTAATGCTATTGCAATATTATTATATTTTTCCAACAATATGGATATATATTTAGTTCCTAATTCTATGTTTATATCTGCCTCTAGCAATTTATCTCCAACTTTGTTTGTATCAATTTTTGTATCTACCTTTTTGCACACATCTTTTGCGGTATCTTCCATTAACTGCATTAATCCTTTCGCTCCTTTTCCAGATACGGCTGTTGCATTAAAATTACTTTCTGCTTTTATTATAGCAAATATTAAATTAGGATCAACTTGATACTTTTGACTATATATTTCCACTATATTTTCATATTTTCTTGAATACATATTTTTCATTATTTTATTACCCATACCAAGTGGTCCTAATAAAATTAATATAATTAACAGTATTACAATAATACATATAAAAAGATTTTTCTTCTTTTTATTTTTTTGTATATTTGTAGTCTTTATTCTAATCTCTCCCTTTAATAAATTATTACAATTATAGCATCTTCAAACTCCAATTGCAATTGTTTTTTGTCTTCATTTAATTTTTTTTTGCAATCACAAAATCTTATTTGCAATCATACCAATTATTAGCCTCTGAAACCTCTGCTATTAATGGCACGCTTAATTTTACAGAATTTT
>CAJKVD010000148.1 GCA_905203195.1 uncultured Clostridium sp.
GGAAATTTACCAGAAACATTACCACAATACGTAATAAAAACTAATAGGCTTTTAGGAATAAATGAAGCAATAAAAACAATACATTTTCCACAAGAACTAGATGATTTTAAAATAGCAAGAAAAAGATTAGTATTTGAAGAGCTCCTTATAACACAATTAGCATTAATGTCATTAAAAAACAAAGACATTTTAGAAGAAAAAGGAATAATGTTTTCATCAGAATATAAAATAGAAGAATTTGTCAAAAGATTTCCATTTCAACTAACAAATGCACAATTAAGAGTACTAAAAGAAATAGAAAAAGATATGGAAAAAGAAAAAATGATGAATAGACTATTGCAAGGTGATGTTGGATCGGGAAAGACAGCAGTTGCAATGAGCGCAGCATATAAAGCAGTAAAAAGTGGATATCAAGCGGCAATAATGGCACCAACAGCAATACTTGCAACACAGCATTTGGAAAATTTTGACAAAATGCTGACGGAATTAGGAATAAAATCAGCACTATTAATATCAGGAATAACAAAAAAGAAAAAAGAAGAAATATTATCAAATTTAAAAGATGGAAAAATAGATATATTAATAGGAACACATGCTTTATTGGAGGATAATGTAGAATTTAAAAATTTGGGATTGGTTGTAACAGATGAACAACATAGATTTGGTGTAAGACAAAGAAATAAAATAGCTCAAAAAGGAAGCAATGGTCAAAATCCAGATGTACTGGTAATGTCTGCAACACCTATTCCAAGAACTTTAGCACTAATCTTGTATGGCGATTTGGACATCTCGATAATAGACGAATTACCACCAAACAGGAAAAAAATAGAAACATTTGCAGTGACAAAAAGAATGCAAGAAAGAGTTGACAATTTTATAGAAAAACAAATAAAAGAAGGTAGACAAGCATATATAGTATGTCCACTAGTTGAAGAAAGCGAAGAAAGTGATTTAAAGTCAGTAACTGAACTAGCAAAAAAATATCAAACAGAAATATTTCCTCAATATAGAGTAGCATATTTACATGGAAAAATGAAAGCAAAAGAAAAAGATGAAATAATGTTGCAATTTAAAAATCATGAAATAGATATATTAATTTCAACAACAGTAATAGAAGTTGGTGTAGATGTTCCAAATTCTAATATAATGGTAATAGAAGATGCACAAAGATTTGGGCTAGCACAATTACATCAATTACGAGGAAGAGTTGGAAGAGGAGAGTATCAATCATATTGTATTTTAAAATATGAAGGAAATGGCGAAAATATTAGAAAAAGAATGAAAGTTATGTGCGATACAAATGATGGATTTAAAATATCGGAAAAAGATTTAGAGCTAAGAGGAAGCGGAGATTTTTTTGGAACAATGCAACATGGCTTGCCAGAATTCAAAATTGCAAATTTGTTTGAAGATATGCCAATACTGCAACAAGTACAACAAGTTGCACAAAATATTTTATCAAAAGATGCAAAACTTGAAAATGAAGAAAATAAGGAATTAGCTTATATTGTTAATAAAAAATTAGCAGGGCTTGGAAATGGAACATTATGATAATAGATATATAACAAAAATAATATAATGTTGCAATACAAAAATCCCCCAAGAATTCGATGAAACTTGAGGGGTTCTTGTTGACCATAGTATGTAAATATGATAAAATAAAGCCAATAAATAAAAAAGGATGTCGATAAAATGTTGAGATTAACAATAAAAATAGTACTTATGATATTTATCTTATTAGGGATAATATGTATTTTTGATGCACGCAGTTTAACAAAAAGATTTTTTGGGTTTGGAGACCAAAATGAAGGAACTAGTGGATTGAAAATTTTAGGTTTTATAATAGTTATGATTAGTGAAATAGTTTTGATTTTTCTAAACAAATAAATGTGCAAGTAATTTTTAAAAAAGAAATTTTTATAATAAAATTTGATTTTTATTTCTAAGTTAGTTGCAAAAAAATATCAAAGTTTTTATTATAAAACTTTGATACATATATAGTGGTGCGGATGAAGGGACTCGAACCCCCACGTCGTTGACACTGGTTCCTAAGACCAGCGCGTCTACCAATTCCGCCACATCCGCAATTCATATTTGACAATATTTATAATAGCACAATAATTGATTTTTTGTCAATAGAAAAATAAAAAAAATTAAAAATTTTAAGGTGTTTTTGGAACCGGACTCAAAACACATCTTGAGCCTTGTCAAAAGAAATTTAAAAAAGGAGAATTTTTAAATGAGCAATAAAATTATACCAGTAGAAAAAAATAAAGAATATATAGTAGAAATAATAGATAATGGATTTAATGGAGAAGGTATTGCTAAAATAGACGGATATACAATTTTTGTACCAAATGCAATAAAAGGGGAGAAAGCAAAAATATTAATAGTAAAAGCATTATCTTCACATGCATTTGGAAAGATAATAGAAGTAATAAAAGTCTCAAAATATAGGGTAGAAAGTGACTGCAGTACATATAAAAGATGTGGGGGGTGCAATTTAAGACATATAAAATATGAAAAAACATTAGAAATAAAGCAAAATGCAGTACAAAGTTTAGTAAATAAAACATTAAATAAAAAAATAGAAGTTTCTAAAACTGTTGGAATGGAAAATCCCTTTTATTATAGAAATAAAGCACAATATCCAGTCGGAATAGATAAAAATAGAAAACCTGTTATTGGTATATTTGCAAATCGAACACATGAAATAATCCAAATGCAAGATTGTAAAATTCAACATAGTGAATCAGAAAAAATAGCTAAATATATATTTAGCTTATGGAATAAGGAAAAATTAAGTATATATAATGAATCTACAGGTAAAGGGTTACTACGACATATAGTAATCAAAATTGGTTTTAAAACAAATGAAATAATGTGTATTTTGGTATTAAATGGGAAAAAGATACAAAACGAAGCTAAAATAATTGAACAAATAGTAAACAAATTTCCAAATGTAAAAACAATTGTAAAAAATATAAATACAAAAAATACTAATGTTATATTAGGAAGAGAAAATATCAATATATATGGTGATGGAACAATATCAGATAAATTAGGTAATTTAGTATTTAAAATATCTCCATTATCTTTTTATCAGGTA
>CAJKVD010000149.1 GCA_905203195.1 uncultured Clostridium sp.
ATACTGACCCTCTTGCTTGTTCATATTCTTCGTCATTTAATAAACTTTTAAGTTCTTCGTATTCTTTTGACCAACTTGTATCCTCTTTATTAAATGCCTGTTGCAAACCTCCCCATCCTACATATTGAGATAAAATTTCTTGCTCCTCTGGTGTTGCGTATCTATTCTCTTGCTCACACTTTTTTAGAGTTTTTATTGCCTCTATATTTCTTGCATATTTTTCTTTTGGTGTTCCTACTCCTAAATCATTATTTGTAATTTTATAATTATTTCTATTTATTTCTGCTACTTCTGGATGTAATATAAAATCTTGTATTCTATTTGAAGTTCTTTTAATATTAGGCTCTATTTCTTCTTTTAGTGGAGTTATATCATTATTTTCAATTTGTTCTGTTTTAGTTTCAATTTCTACATTTGTGTTATCTTGTATTTCTTCATCTTGTTGTAATTCTTTTGATTTGTCTTGTTCCTTTACTATTAAATGCTCATTTGCATTGTTTTCTTGTACTTTTCTTTCAAATTCATCAAAAGGCATTTGTTTACTAAACAATGGATAATTTGCATCATTTAAAGTTACAATGCCACTATCAATAGAACTTATATAATATTCATCTGCACCAATAAATACATTGTCTCCTAAATGATATTCATAATTTGGAACTTCATCCTCTTGTGTTTTTTCTGGTAAACTTTCAACTCTTTTTTCCGCATCTTCTAATTCTTTTGCTTGTATCCTTTGTTGTTCTTTATTTTCATGCCATATTGGATATTCTTCCATTTCTTTTGAGTTTAGGTATCTATCATTTTTTATAAGTTCACTTATTCTTTTTTCAATATAAGTCCATTTAAATAACTGCTCCCTCGAACTTTTATCTAAATATCCTCTATTAAATTTAAGTCCTTTTGCATCATAACTTTGCCCTATTCCAGAGCCTTTAATTGTATGTGATGTTCCACCCATTCCATATAAATTTTTAAGGAACTCACTATTTTCTTTTGAGGATAAACTTTCATTAAAAAATTCATATATTTGATATCTTGCATCTGTTGTTTGTTCTTGCAAATATCTATCAACAAACTCTTGTGTAAACTCAAAATCGGTTATATTTGTATTTTGTTCATCTATTAGTGTTATTTGTTCACTTTCACTTCTTATTGGCTCAAATTTATCTTTTAATTGATTTAAAAGTATCATTGAATCAAAGTGATATGTCAAGTCTTCCCAAGTAACAAAACTTTCTGCTGTTCTTGTTAAAAAAGCATCTTTCCAAAACAAAACACCATTTTCAAATTTTTTATATCCATATCTATTATCATCAACATAAATTTCTGTATATTCATTATTAAATAATTCTTTTATATACTCTGCTCTTTTAGGTATATCTTTTTCAATATTATAAAAAGCAATGATTTCTCTATTATATTTATTTAAATAAGTTGTAGTTGCTAATATTTGATTTATTTTTTCATCTGTAACGACATATCCAATATCATTTTCTTTCCTATACTCTGTTAAGCGTATATTATCTCTCTGTAAACTATCTCCTCTGCTGTCATCTTCAAGTTGTTCATTAGTTGTACCCACTTCATCTGGTCTTGTGCTTTCAATTCCTCTGTTATCTTCTCCTGTTTCGCCATCTCTTGTACTATCTGTTCTACTCTCTTGGTGGCTGTCTCCTGTATTTCTGTAAGATGTTCGTTCAATTTGCCCTCTATCCTCATTATTGTCAATTCTGCTTTCTGGTGTTCCTTCAAGTATCTGTATCTCGCTCTCGCGTATTTCCCTGTTGGAATCTCCTCCATCTTCATTGTTATATTCGGGATTTTGTAGTCCCCTTTCTCCGTGTACTCTATTTTCATCATAATCAACTCCTCCTTTTCCTTTTTCATTAGCATATATCTCTTTATCAATTTTTTCAATTATGCGATTTTTCTTTTTTTCATTTTTTTGCAGAATATTTACAGTCCTTGCTATTTCTCTTAAACCCATTTCTGCTATATCGCTTACTGCTGAGCCCAATGCTGTTACAATTTCATAACTATTGAAATTTGAAATATACAAATTCTTGCATATCTATATGCTCTTTTGGATTTATTCCACATCTTGACATCATCATATATGAAACACTAGCCCACGCTGTCGTTGTAATTGCTATTCTTAATTCGTCTTCTGTCATATTTTCTAGCATAGTACCTTTTTTATGATTTTCTATTGATGACATATAATCTTGTATATTATCTACCACCATATTATAACTTGCAAGTGTGATTGCCTGTTGCAAAGAATCTTTTGAACTTATTTCTCCAAAATTGCTTTCTAATGCCTCTATTATTTCTTCTTCGTATTCTGGTTTTATACTCCATAGTTTTAAATCAGTTCTATTATAATTGTAGGTATCTGACTTGTCAAAAACCAATCTAAAAGGATATTGACTATTTTCTTCTTTTGAGAATACAAAAATAGGATTTGTTCCTTTTTTTATCCATCTTTTTAATTTCTTATTCCATTCCTCCATTGATGCACAAGCCTTTGCATCTGGTCTTTGTGCATAAATAAGAATCTGATCATCAAAGTCATATTTAAAATTCCATGATGCACTATCTAAAAAATTCTGCCAATTATTTTCATTTTGAGTTATTTCATTTATTGTATATTTATAGAGTTCTTTGGTTTCAACAATTCTTCCCATGTAGCACCTCCTCTATATTATTTTCTTTTCATCATTTCTGTATAATCCTGTTCTACTTCAATATTTCCAAAGGCTGAAATTAACAATACCAATAATTCTGATGCCTCTTTTGGATATAATGCTATATCTATTATTGCAATATCTCCGTCTTCATCTTTTTGAGGTATTGGGTATCTTAATAATAAATCTATTAAATTACTTGCTTTTTCTTTCCAATCTTCTGTTACAATATTTTCTTCTTGAAAACTTAATATTCCCATTAGTTTATTATAGTTTCCTTTATTTACTAAAAATTTTACAGATGGTTTTTTATAATGTTCTATCATTATTTTTCTTCACTCTCCTTATCTATTTCTTACCAGTCTTACCAACTTTACGTCT
>CAJKVD010000150.1 GCA_905203195.1 uncultured Clostridium sp.
GACTCTGTTGAAACATTCAATCTTAATGTTGTCATTCCCTCTTTTACTGCATTAACTGTCGCCGTATCATTATTTCCTGTAACTGTTGCAATTGATGTATCATCAATAGACCACTTAATCTTATTAGCCACTATATCTGATGGTGTAAACATAATTCCGAAATTAGGATTACTCTTTCCAACCTCAATAGACCTGTGCTCTATTCTTTCATTTAAACTATAACTCCAAATTTCTACTTTAGCATCATCTGCTGCATACACGCTGCTATGTACGCTAAATCCAATAAGTATACTTAATAAAATAAGTAATAAATTTGCTGTAAACTTTTTCATTGTAACCTCCCCTGTTATTTTAAATTAACTTTGTATAAATAAGCCTGTTTGCCTATATTTTCCTTGTCACTCGCAGAAGGTTTGTACATCACATAATAAAAAGTGTTTTTTTTGTAATGTGATAAACTTTCAATTTCCCACTCAAATTTTCCTAGTGGTCTCACTATCTTGTTTTCCTTTGAATTACCATATTCATCCTTTTCAGTCTGACTTACATACGTTTTCTTTGGATTTTTAATTATATATTCTCTTTTTAATTTTCCATTAAAATCATAAATTTCCACTACATTATTTTTATATTTGACTCTTTTCTCTATTTTTTTTATTTTCTTTCCTTTCTTTTTCCCTTTGCTAAAATATTTGATTAAGTAGATTTTTTTGTTGTATATTTCCATACATTGTGGCACATTATAATCATTATTCTTTCTTAATGTTATAATTCTACTCTGTTTCACATATTTAGTCCCATCTTTTTCCTTTTTAGATTTGTACGTTGCTATGTATCTTTTTAATCCATCTTTTCCATTTACATTAATTTTTTGCCTTATTCCCATAGCAAATATTTCTTGCTTCTTGTCAAAAACAGATATTCCAAAAACAGCCGCTCTTTTTTCTTTTTTTAACTCACCAATCTTTCCTTTTCCTTTTAATTCTTCATTAATTGTTCCTACCCTGTTACTATAATTTTCCTTTCCATTCTCTTGATACCATGCTCCATAATATCTCCCGTTAAGGTATGTAAAATCATTTGAATGCCCAAGTGTATCTATATTTAATTCACTTGCCCCTTTTACCAATTCAACTTTTACAACTTTATTAGTTTTTATATTTATTTTTACTAATGCTGTCAAGTCTCCTTTATTATTTCTTCCCTTGTCTACAAACGCAAGTAAAAGTATGTCATTATTTATGCATCCACCTTGAATACTTTTAAATTTAAGTTCATCTAAAGTCTTCCATTGTGACTTTTCATTTTTATCTTTTTTTTCAACATATATATTTTTCAAGTCTGAACCTGATGCGCATGGCTTTTCACTATATTTTAGTTTTCCATTATGTTTATCACATTCCTCCATTCTACATCCTATATAATATTCTTTACCTTTTATGTTTTGCTTCAAATTCATTACTCTTGTTCCTTCAACTGTCTTGGTTTTTGCCTCCACACACGCGCCTTTAAACATTGTAATCACACTAAGCACTACAAGATAGCTTATCACAATTGTTAAAATTTTTTTAATTGAATTTTTTCTCATTTTTTCTTCCTCCCTCATTAACACTGTTACTCATTATAATAAACAATTTGACATATTTCTATTATTTTTTTATAATTTCATTAAAAATGGAGGATTAAAAATATGAAAAAAACGATTAATTTTACTATCATTTTTGTAACTGTACTATCCCTAACATTTATTCTTACTACCCAAGTTAATGCAGCAAAAAAAGTCACTTTGACTTATTATGCAGGAAAAGGATACTTTAAATCCGAATCCAACCAAAGTAGACATAAGATTTTAATCAAAAATCGTATTTATAAAAAAAGAGGCTATGCTCCTGCTATTAGGCGTGAAGGATACGTATTTAATGGTTGGTATACCCAAAAAAAAGGGGGAATTAAATATACTTCTTCAAAAAAAATTACAAAAAGCATAAAATTATATGCTCATTGGGTAAAAAAATATAAAGTCAATACTAATTATTTTGTTCCAATAGGTATGAAATGTAATAGTTTATCTGATTACGAACCATATTGGGGAAATCTAAAGATAATAAAGATGAAAAAGGGATCTTTTTATTATAATTATACATTGTCTAATGAAAAAGATGATTACTTCTATATTGGTACTCGTGATAATGCACTAAGTATTAACCCTTCTTCATACAAATGCTTTTATGCCGATATGAATTGCAAGTTAAAAAACATAATTAATATAAGAAAAGCCACTAATTTAAAGACTTTTTTAAAAAAATTAGGCATAAAACGGTATAACTACGATTCTTCTTATAGATACTTAGAATTTGTTTATGGTTCAACTCGTTACCCCGAAGAAACTACTGATACAGATATTGTTTGGCAAATAACTTTGAATTCCAAAGTTCAAGTAACACCTGACACTATTGTTTCTTTTGAAGCTAATGATGACTGGGAACAATATTAATATAATAATATGGATCATTTTTCAACAAATTAGATGCAATAAATTGCATCTAATTTGTTGCATTATAGGAGAAATATAACGTATGAAAAAAATAATCAATCTAACTATTCTTTCAATAATTATTTTATCACTAACCCTTATTCCTGCCATTCCAACTAATGCAGCATCAACGGTTAACATTACATATTATTCAAGTAATGGTTATTTCAAAGCAAAGCCTAACCGTAGTAAGAGCAAAATTACTATCAAAAATAAAATAAACAAAAAACGTGGCTATGCTCCTTCCATTAGACGCAACGGATATAGTTTTACTGGTTGGTATACTCAAAAAAAAGGTGGTAAGAAATATTCAGCTTCTACCATCATCAAAAAAAAGCTTAAGCTTTATCCTCATTGGGTAAAAAGATACAAAATTAATACTAATTATTTTGTTCCTATGGGATTAAGTCTAACCGGGGTCGACGACTTTCAAAAATATTATGGCGAACTTACTGTTATTAGAAAAAACATTAAAGCACATGTTTCTCCTGGTGAATATTACTGTAAAAACAATAAAGGAGATTCAATATCTATT
>CAJKVD010000151.1 GCA_905203195.1 uncultured Clostridium sp.
CATTTATTCTATTTAAATGATAACATAAGTCCCAAGAAAAAATTGTTTGCTTATTTAAATATGGAAAACTAGCTAAGACTGTTAATGCAACATATATTAATATCTTTTTAAAATCTATATTTATTTTTTTTATATTATTTAATTTTGAAATCAATTGTTTCCTCCTTTATAATCTTCTTTTGAATTTTCTGGTAATCTTTTAATATATTTTATATGACCTAATATGTCAAAAAACTCATAAATTCCATATGCTGCAAATGGAAGTAATAAATAATAATATTGTAATACGTATATTGCCTTAGTTTCCCAAAACGCATGGAATACAAATCCTCCTAAAAATATCATTGGCAATAAAATAAACTCAATCTTTCCAGATTTAAATATTTTAATCATTCCAAAACCTGCAAAAATAAATACTATAACCTGAAAAATATTTAAAACACTCTCTTCTAGTTTATATGCTTTACCACTTAGCATAGATTTTACAAGCCTTTTACCTTCAATTTGATTAGCATAATCTTCATGCAAATTCATTTGTGCTCCAGGATATGAGCACCAAATTGCTTGAAATGTTGGATTCAACCATGTAGAAGCAAATTTATCAATATAAAATAACATTAATTCTTTAGGATTTTTTATTAATTCATTTACCCTATTTTTTATTAATTGCTTATCTTCTTCAGAAGTTTTTTGTTCATCATAGCCATTTTTCTGAAATGTATCTACAGGAACTGATGAATACCAACCACTAGACATAGTTTCAGAGCTATGCATTCCCATATATATATATCCTATCATAGGTATACCATCTGGAACTTTAGCATCTATTATATTTTCTAATGAAAGCTTTAGTCCTGATTGTACTATTAAATATGCAAATATTATTCCAACAACACCTAAAACTGTCATTAATTTTTTTTCTTTTATAAAATCAAGCATAAGTGTTAACACAATTCCACATAAAAATATATTATAATTACTTTTTAACGCTATTGAAATTGCTATTGAAACTGCTATTATAACTAAATATCTTTTTTTTCGTTTTTCTAAATATTTCAATGTAAAATATAATGCAACAAGCCCAAATGTTAATCCATTTATATTTCCATAAACATGTACATTAAAAAATATAAAATATATTGAAAAAAACAATAATAAAATATTTAATATCTTTTGAAGATCCTCATTTTTAAATAATTGTTTTGTTATTTTCAACATTAAAAACATATTCAATAATGAAAATACTACATTTAAAGCTTGTAATATTAAAAAATTTTCTGTGGAAAACATTTTAAAAACCAATGCTATATAATAAATAATTCCTATTTGAAATGGGTATATGCCAAAATAAGATCCTGGCATACTAAATTCCCTAAACTCTCCATGTAGTAATTGTTTAGCACACAATATTACATTTTCTTGATCAGCATAAGGCATAAATTTAATACTAAAAACCCAAAAAAATTGAATTAATCCAGTTAATATAACTACTCCTAAAAACATCCATTTTGACTTTATTTTTTTTACTAGTTTTGAAAATCCCCATAATATTACTACTGATAAAAGTGTCAAAAAAATTATAACTATACTATTATCAAAACGATATGCAGTTTTTTCAGATGCAAATTTATATGTAGCATTCTCAAAATGTGCAGTAACAAATATTGAAAAAAAGCCTATTATAAAAGTTAAAATTGCTACCACTAAAACTAAGTATTTACTACAAAACTTTTGAATTTTTTCTCCTACTTTAATTTCTTCCATTTTCAAACTATTCCTTTCCAAATGTACAAATCTAAGCTGTTTTCTTTTTTTTGAATATTATTAATTTGCTAAAAACATAATTTACAATAATAACAACTATGTTGGTTATAACTTTCATAACCATATCATTTAAATCAAATATATCAACTGTAACATACATAAAAGCAACATCAATTATTCCAGTAAATGCTCTACATCCAAAAAATGAAATAATCTCTTTTAATAATTCTTTTTTTGTATTTGTTTTACTTTCAAAAACAAATATTTTATTTGTTACATAAGCAAATAAAATTGATATAATTAATGCTAAAACCGTACTAACTACAGTATCAATTTTACATACTCTTGCTAACAAAAAATAACCTATTATATTTACTAATGTAGTTAATCCACCAAAAATCAAGTACATTAATATTTCTTTATATTTATTATATAATTCTTTTATTTTTTCCATTTTTAGCTCCTTTATTTTTCAACTTGTTTTTCAGTTTCTTTTATAATGTATATCGGTCTATGTTTTACCTCTAAATAAGCTTTTGATAAATATTGACCTATAATTCCCAATGAAAATAATTGAATTCCACTAACAAAAAATATTATACATACCATTGATGGCCATCCACTAGTAGGATCACCATATGCAATTGTCCTAATAATTATAAATATAATCATAACAAATGCAACTAAGCAAAATATTAAACCTAATACAGAAGAAAATACAAGTGGTGTTGTAGAAAAAGCAGTAATTCCTTCTAATGCATATTTAAACAATTTCCAAAATGACCATTTAGTTTCTCCAGCAACTCTTTCTACATTTTCGTATTCCAACCATTTTGTATTAAATCCAACAAAACTAAATAATCCTTTAGAATAACGGTTATATTCTCTTATAGAAATAATACTATCAACCATTTGTCTAGTCATTAATCTATAATCTCTTGCCCCATCAACCATTTCTACTTTTGACATTTTGTTTATAAGTTTGTAAAAAATTCTTGCAAAAAAGCTTCTGATAGGTGGCTCACCTTTTCTTGTTACACGTCTTGTTCCTACACAATCATAACCATCGTTTTTTATAATATCATACATTTTCCTTAATAATGCAGGAGGATCTTGTAAATCTGCGTCCATTAATGTTACATAATCTCCTGTTGATGCATCGAGTCCTGCTAACATAGCAGCTTCTTTTCCAAAGTTCCTAGAGAATGATATATATCTTACTTTCTTATCTTGCTCTCTTAATTTTTTTATTTCTTCTGTACCAAGGTTAATCATGTATCCCTCTTTTGCA
>CAJKVD010000152.1 GCA_905203195.1 uncultured Clostridium sp.
TCGTTCAATTTTCAAACCTCCAATCTAACAAAAAAGAGACATCAAAGTACACGAGTACTACTGACATCTCTTAAATCCATTTATCATAAACTAAAATATAATAATGCAATATAATATAATTTTTTCAAAGTACTCATAGTTATATAGCTCTTAACAGACAGCTATACATAATTTATTGTCTATATTATATCACGATTTAAAGAAATGTCAAATATTTACAATTTATATATTTTTCAAATATTCTTCTAACTCTGATAATTTAATCTTTTTAGTTAAGTTAGAAATATACACATCATTTGAATAATTGAAAACCAAAAAAGTAATATTTTTAATAATCACTCTATGTGGCTCAATATATGTAAGATTAGTTCTCTCTAATTTTCTAATACTACCATTGATAAAGGTAGGAGTAACTTTTGAAAACTCACATATAAATTCAAGTCGTTGTTTTAGACATTCCTCAAATTCTAGTTCTTGCTTAATTATCTTCATATCAAGCACCATCCTTTCTATATAGAATTAGGATGATTTTTTGCAAAAGAAAAAATCAACCATTTTACTGATTGATTTTCATATCTATCTGTTCTATTAGTTCGAACAGATACGTCATTGGAGCGTTTTAGGAGGTTATTTGCGAAAAATATGCCTATTTCTCATAGTGTTCCTCCCACAATTTGCTCAAAAAAATAATTGACTTATCAACTGTTGAAATTAGTATAGCATAAAATAAATAAACTGACAACTAATTATTTTTAACTAATTTTATCAAAAACCTTTTTATAAAATAAAAAATGTGTGTAACCAAAAAGGAGATTATCAATTGATATATCTCCTTTTGGCATATTATTCAGTTGTTCAATTATTCTATTACTTTATCCAGTTGTAAAATGACATCTTTCCCTTTTTTTATCAAATGTCCATACGTCCACTTATTTTCAGTACTTTCAGTCTCTTCTAACTCACTTATGCATGCAATTTGCGAATCTATTATACCTTTTTCATTCCTTGTGATTGCTATTTTTTCTGCAATATCGCCCTTATATGTTTTGATATTCCACATAAACACATCTGAATAGTATCTTTCCTCGCAACTTAACTTTGCATTATATAGGCAAATATCAGATACATTATACCTACTAAAGATTCCTTGCCAATGGGTATTTACTGTTCCAAAGAACTCAATTATATCTCCTTCTTCAAAATAGATATAGTTCTTCCCATCTTCTTTGTTAATTATAGAACAGTTAATAGATATTCCATCATTGAGTTTCATACAAAATCTCCAATGAAATCTATCACAGGTTACATTTTGTATCTTTCCTATACCATGAATTAGAGTCTTAGTCCATTTGCTTTCTAGCCGGTTTAATTCAGTAATAATATCTCTTGCTGGTTTTAACATATCAATCATTTTCCTACCTCCAAATTTTTAGTTAATTAACTGTTATATTAAAATTTTCATAGAATAATAAGTATAAATTATTTTTGTCCCTCCTATCATAAGTTATGGTTGCTATATTTTCAACACATTTAATATATTTTAATTATATCATTTTTATTTGCATAAAGCAAATCTAATCTTTCAGAATTGTGTTCTTAACACTAGAAAATATATGATATATTAATTCAAATACAAGATTTTCTTTCTCCTTTTCATTCATTTCCATTACCTTTGATAATATAAAAACATCCATATTATCTTTATAAGAAATCATTGTATTTTTATTATAGTTTTTATCAAAAACACATAAGAAATTCTTTAATATATCAATTAACTTTTCTTTATCAACTTTTAATTTTATCAAATCACTTTGTATAACAATTATGTTTAATTTTAATCTATTTTCTATACTTAAACTCTCAAAATATCTTACTAAAACTTTTACATCTTCACTATTATTTTTTAATATCATTTTCACTCTTCCTTTCATTGTTTTATAAAGGGTTTGGGACTTAGTCCCAAATTTCGAATTTTGACTAGGGAGGAAAAATTCAGTGCTTGTTAGGAAGCATATGGGGGTACAAAAATGTATTTAGTTTGAATTTTTCCTCTAATTTTTTATTTTTGATTACTTATTACTGCACCTATTTTATAATTTTCTTTTTTAAATTTTGAAAATTTTTTATTATCTTTTACTGCAACTAATCTAATCAATTTTTGTTTTTCTTTGTTCAAACTTAATTCAATTTCTTCTTCGTTTTCATTCATATTTTTGGAAAATAATTCATAAAATTCTATTTCAAATTCTTGATTAAGTCTTGTAATATAATCATCTAATTGTTCTTGATTTATATTAACACTTGTCCTAATTTCTTTTTCTTCTTCATTCACTTCAACTGGAACATAAACATCTGCTATTCCTAATGCAAAAAACTTCGTTAGTTGTTCAATATAAGTGCTTCTAAAATTTATTTTATCAATGTAAAATTCTCCGTTTTTTATTTTTTAATAGTGTCATTGATTCAATAAATTTTGAAATAAATTCTTGTTTTTCTTCTTTTGATTTTTTGTTCCATTCTTGTTTTAAAGTTTCATTTAATTTGTTATCTTTAATTAGCTTTTCTCTTTCAATATCTCTATCAGCCATTAGTTGTTGTGGGGTAAATGATAAACTATTTGTATTAAGTTTTTCATATTTTTTCGTTTCTAAAATATTGATTTTTTCTTCAATAATTTTGTAATCTTCTGAAAAATCTTCCATTTCGACTATACCACTTACATAAGCTTTTTTTATTCTTTCTTTTTGCTTTTGTAATGTGTCAATTTCTTGGTCTAATTTTTCTGTTTTTGTTTCTTTTTTGTCAGCTAGTATTGGTAAAAAATATTTCTTGACTGCCATATCATACTCAATTAACTCAAGAATAAATCTTTGTAAGCATTTTTCGATTTTATCTTCTCTGTAATATATCTTACAATGTTCACAAGTATAATACATATATTTTTTCTTTGTTCCTCCAGAGCCTTTACATTTCATAATTCTATTACATTTAGGACATTTTAGTTTTTGAAAAAATATATAAACTCTATCTCTTGTATAACT
>CAJKVD010000153.1 GCA_905203195.1 uncultured Clostridium sp.
AAGAGAATAATATTGAAGCAGAAAATAGAATTTCAAATTTAGATGAATTTTTAAATGTTGCAATTGAATTTGAGGAAGAATCAGCAGATAATACATTAAGTGAATTTTTAGAAGGAATTACTTTGTCTAGTGATTTAGATAATATGGAAGAATCAGAAGATACAGTTACTTTAATGACATTACATAGTGCTAAGGGTTTGGAGTTTCCAGTTGTGTTTTTAGTTGGATTAGAAGAAGGTGTTTTTCCTGGATATAAATCTATTGGAGAACCAAAGGAACTGGAGGAAGAAAGACGTTTATGCTATGTAGGGATTACTAGAGCTAAACAATATTTATTTTTGACTTTTAGTAGGCAAAGAACTGTTTTTGGTTCTACGAGTTGCAACCCAGTATCGAGATTCTTAAAGGAAATACCACCAGTTTTATTAGATGGATATGATGAAGCTTTAGGCGAAAGTCAAGACGATAATAACTTTGGCAATAGAGGTAAAATCTTTGGGGATTCACCATTTAGTTGGACATATGGAAGCAAAAATAATGGTAATATAAAAACATATAAAGTAGATACTGGAAAAGTTGAAACATCTAATAATATATGTGTGTTCCAAAGAACTGCGGAGAGTTTTTTAAGTTCACTTGGAAAGAAAACTCAGATTAATAATGTTGATTTATCAAAATATCAAAAAGGAACTAAAGTATATCATAAAAAATTCGGAGAAGGAGTAATATCTTCTATTGAGCCAGAAAATGATGACTTAAAAGTTGATATTCAGTTTGAAAAATTTGGTCATAAAAGATTGATGGCAAAATATGCTAATTTAGAAATAATTTAGCAATTATATAACTATGTATAAAAATAAAAATCAAATAAGATTTTTATATTGCATAGTTATATTTTTTTTGATTTTGTACATAATATGAAAAGTAGCTTTGCTATAAAAATAAGATTTTTAGAAAGAAAGGAATGTGGTAAAAATGGCAGATTTAACACAAGTTGAATTACAACATTTAAGACATCTAATAGGTGCTCATGAAACAGCTTATCAAAAATTAAATGCATATTCTGCACAGGCAGTTGATCCACAAATTAAGCAGTTGTTTTCAAAATCAGCACAGGATGCTTTAAATACAAAGCAAAAATTAATGACATTTTTAAATAATTAGGAGGTATTAATATGGATGAAAAGACTATGGTTAATGATGTTTTAGGTAGTGTAAAAGCAGATTTAACTGCATATCAAACAGCAATTTCTGAGTCTGAAAATATGGGACTTAGGCAAACTTTTCAACAAATAAGAAATAATGATGAAAGTTTCCAATATGAGTTGTTTAAATTAGCTCAAACAAAAGGGTATTATATTCCAGCACAAAAGGCTACAGTTACAGAAATTAATAACATAAAAACTAATTTTTCTTAAAAACGGAGAAAAATAGCAAAAAAGTGAGATAAAAAGAGAAAAGTAGAGATAAATGCGTATTTTTCTTGAAGTTATTTATCTTGCTTTTTTTGCAATATTACAATATGATTACAGTAATGTTACAAAGGAGAGAATTATATAATGTTAAAAAAGATATGTGTACATGTGCGAAAATCCTTGAAATTAGTAATATTACTATTAATAGCAATTTTTTTAAGTGTTGGCTTGGTTGCTTATTTTTTTAAGCCGACATATAGGGTTATAATTAATAATGAGCCAGTAGGTTATACATCAGATAAAGGAAAGTTACAGGCTAAAATTAATAATTACATAAAAAATGGTGATGGCCAAAATGTTGCTTTTGTACAAGTTGATCTAATGCCAGAATATCAATTGTGTTTATTAAAGAGAGGAATAGTGTTTAATGATGATGAGATTTATGAAAAGGTAAAAAATATGGGTACTACATATTATAGGTATTATGCTATTTTAGAAAATGAAGAAGAAAAGGCTTATGTTCCTACATTTATTGAAGCTGAAAATGTTGTAAATATATTAAAGGAAAGAAATAGTGATAATATAGATGGGATTACTATTTCAGAAAAATATGAAACAGAATATAAGGAATTTACGAATCAAGATGATGCAGTTGCAAAATTATATGTGGAAAAAAAGAAAACTGATACTGTTCAAGTGGCAAAAAAAGCGGATACAAGTTCTGTTAAAAAGACTACGGGTACTGTTAATACAGGGTTTAATATATCTGGTGCGAAAACCAGCTTAGGAATTAGTTTAATAAAACCTATATCAGGAATTATAACATCTAGATTTGCTGAATCAAGTAGAATTCGTTCTTCGAGACATACAGGATTAGATATTTCGGCTTCTACAGGAACACCAATTAAGGCTGCAGCGTCTGGCACTGTTACGTTTTCTGGACGTAAGGGATCTTATGGAAATTTAATTGTTATTACACATGGTAATGGTGTTCAAACATATTATGGACATTGTAATGCTTTGTATGCTTCAACAGGTCAGAGTGTATCGCAAGGTCAAGTTATAGCTGCTGTTGGTTCAACAGGTAATTCAACAGGACCGCATTTACATTTAGAGATTAGAGTAAATGGTGTAGCATATAATCCACAGAATTATTTATATTAATATAAAAATGGTATAAATTTATATAGAAAATTTATACCATTTTTACATTATATGAAAGTTCTTCGAACTTCCTATAATATAAAAATACCAATGCACAGAAATTTGCATTGCAAATTTCGCGCGAGAACAAAAACGCGGACTTTAAAATATTCTAATAAGTGCTAATGCTATAATGTCCGCTTTTGTTATTTAAGATTTTGTGAAATATTTTTTAGCTGTTAAAATTGCATCTTTTTTAATAATTATTTTTCCATGTTCTTTTAAAATGTTTTCAAAGTTAATATTGTTTGTAGTATAATAAGCAAACTCGTTAATTAATGAGAGAAAATTAAAAGTGTTTTTGCTTTTTGTATCAAATTTAGATAATGTTAAATAAAATTTGTTTTTATAATAATAAAGAGTTGAGTATTTTACTTGTGGACATGTTGATAAGGTGTTTGTTTTTATT
>CAJKVD010000154.1 GCA_905203195.1 uncultured Clostridium sp.
ACAAAACTTTTTCATTACTTTGTGGAAAGCTTTGAAAAAATTAGTTGGCTCTGCATTTGGAGCAAAAGATAATGTTTAAAATTGTATTCCATTACATCTATGGAAAGAGGTTATTAAATGTTAAGATTAACTTTCAAAATAAAAAAAGATATTACAAAAAATGAATTACTCACTGAGGTATGTAATAAAAATAAAATTAATATTAAAGATATAGAAGTTTGGCACATAGTAAAAAAGTCAATAGATGCACGTAATAAAGCAGATGTACACTATGTATATATTTTAGATTTAAAAACAAAAAATGAACTCAAATATTCCAAAATAAAAAATGTTCAAATCATAAATGAAACCATATCACAAAATGCGTTTAGAATTGAACATGCAGCTATTTCTAAACGTCCTGTAATTATTGGTGCCGGACCTGCTGGTTTATTTGCTGCAATCACCTTTGTCGAAAACGGGCTTTTTCCTATAATAGTTGAACAAGGAAAGTCCGTAGATGAACGTCAAAAAGATATTAATAGTTTTATTAAAACAGGAATTTTAAATCCAAATTCAAATATTCAATTTGGCGAAGGTGGAGCCGGAACCTTTTCTGATGGTAAACTTACTACTGGTATAAATTCTGTATATTGTAAAACTGTTTTAGAAACATTTGTTAAATTTGGAGCTCCAGAAGAAATCTTATATACATCAAAGCCACATATTGGTACAGATAATTTAATACATATTTTAAAAAATATTAGAGAATACATTTTAGCACATGGTGGAACATTCTTGTTTAATACTAAATTTATTAATTTTGAATCAATTAATAATCAAATTTCTAAAGTTTATATTCAAGATGTTTCTGATTCTTCTAAAAAAATAGCAGAAATCGATACTAATACAGTTATTCTTGCCATTGGTCATAGCAGTAGAGACACTTTTTATAAACTTCATGAAAATGGAATACATATTGAACCAAAAAACTTTTCTGTTGGCGTTAGAATAGAACATCTTCAAGAAATGATAAATAAGGCTCAATATGGCTCAATTACAAAATTAAAACTGCCACCTGCTGATTATAAATTAGCTTACCATAATAAAGAAACTGGCCGTTCATGCTATACTTTTTGCATGTGCCCAGGTGGTACAGTTATGGCTTCTTCTAGCGAAAAAAACACTATTGTCACTAATGGTATGAGTAAATTTTTAAGAGATGGCGTAAATGCCAACAGTGCTGTATTAGTTAATGTTACACCTTCAGACTTTGCTTCTTCAAATGCACTTGCTGGTATTGATTTTCAAAAAGACTTAGAAGAAAAAGCCTTTGTATTAGGTGGTTCTAATTATTTTGCCCCTATTCAAAGATTTGAGGATTTCTTAAATAATACTCCTTCTGACCACATTGGAGCTGTTAAACCTTCTTATTTGCCTGGTATTACACTTGCTGATTTAAATACAATCCTACCAAACTTTGTTTCAAGCACTCTTAAAGAAGGTATTTCTTTCTTTGGTTCTAAATTGACAGGCTTCGATAACCCTGATTCTATTTTAACTGGTGTTGAAACTCGCAGCTCTTCTCCTGTTAGAATTGTTAGAAATTCTGCTTTTTCTAGTAATGTTACTGGCTTATTTCCTTGTGGCGAAGGGGCCGGTTACGCTGGTGGTATTATGACTGCTGCTATTGATGGAATAAAATGTGCTCAAAATGATTTGGGGACGGTGAGTGATTTGGGGACGGAGCAAAAATCATTAAAGTTTTAATGATTTTTGCTCCGTCCCCAAATCACTCACCGTCCCCAAATCATCTCAACTTTTCAAAATTTCTTCCAGACTTTTTATTAAAAATTCAACATCTTCAAAAGTATTAAAATCACCAAAAGTAACCCTTAGTGCTCCTTTAGCCAAATCATTAGGAACACCTATAGCAGATAAAACATGAGAAGTAGCTGTATCAGTAGAAGAACAAGCAGAACCACCAGATGCACAAATACCAACAGCATCTAATTTTAATAACAATTCTCCAGAATTAACATTTTCAAAACACAAATTACAATTACCTGGCAAACGTTGTTCCAAACTTCCATTGATAGTACAATTTGGAACCCTTTGCCTAATTTGATTTATAAAATAATCTCTAAAATACCTTAGCTTACTCATATATGAATCAATATTAAACTGTGCAATTTCACACGCTTTTCCAAGACCAACAATTTCTGCAACATTCTCAGTACCAGATCTTTTATTTTTTTCCTGATGCCCACCATCAAGAAATCTTGCTATTTTCACACCTTCTCTTATATATAAAGCACCAATCCCCTTTGGAGCATACAACTTATGTCCAGAAAGTGATAACATATCAACACCCAATCTTTTCACATCTATAGGCACATTTCCCACAGCCTGAACAGCATCAGTATGAAAAAGAATTTTATGTGCTTTTGCAATTTTAGCAATTTTTCCTATGGGTTCGATAGTTCCAATCTCATTATTAGCAAACATAATACTAATCAAAAAAGTTTTATCAGTAATGCTATTTACCAAATTATCTAAATTAATAAAACCATTTCTATCTACATCAATATATGTAACTTTAAAACCCAATTTTTCCAAAGTATTACAACTATTCAAAATAGCTGGATGCTCTATTTTTGATGTAATTAAATGATCTTTTCCTGTATTTCTAAACTTTTGTAAAAATGCCATTCCCTTTAAAGCCATATTATCACTTTCAGAACCACAACTTGTAAACGTAATTTCACTTGCACTACAATTTATTAATCTTGCTACCCTATTTCTAGAAATATCTATAGCTTTTTTGGATCTTCTTCCCAATCCATAGATTGATGATGGGTTTCCATATTCAAGACTTAAATATGGAAACATCTCTTCTAAGACCTCTTCTTTTATTCTTGTAGTAGCCGCATTATCAAAATATCTTATATCCATATTAATCAAA
>CAJKVD010000155.1 GCA_905203195.1 uncultured Clostridium sp.
TTTATAATTCATTTATGATAATGTCTTAATAAATCATTTAAGAAAATGTCTTAATTTTAAAATTTATGATATAAGTAACTCAGTAAAAACTATCGGAGGTACTTATGAGAAAGGTAGAATTAAGAATGAATGAAGAATATAAGTATAAAATTATAAAAAAATTAGTAGAAACAAATGGTAATAAACAAAGAGCTGCAGTAAAACTTAAACGATCTATTAGGCAAATCGATAGAATGATAGCTGGTTATAAAGATTTCGGAAAGGAATTTTTTATACACGGAAATCGTGGTAGAAAACCAGAAAAAGCCTTTACTGAAGATTTTAAGACTGAAATTGAACTATTATATACTTCTAAATATTTTGATTGTACTTATACAGATTTTAAAGAATATTTAGAAACTAGAGAAAACATAAAAATATCTGTAGACGAAGTAAGAGTAATCCTGAGAGATACATATATTTTCTCTCCTCGAACTCATAAATCTACAAAGAAGAAATTTAGAAAAAAGCTAGAAGAAGATATGAAGAAAGCTAGTAAAAAAGAAAAAGAAATATTAAAAAGTAAATTAGTGTTATCTGAAGATGCCCATCCAAGACAATCTAGGTGCCAATATTTTGGAGAAGAACTTCAAATGGATGCTTGTATTCATTTATGGTTTGGAAAAGAAAAAACATCCCTTCACGCTGCAATAGAAGATGCTACTGGACAAGTTGTTGGTCTATATTTTGATAAAGAAGAAACTTTAAATGGCTATTATAATATAACTCATCAAATCTTATCAAAATATGGTATTCCATATTTAATTAAAACAGATAAGAGAACAGTATTTGAATATAAAAAGAAAGCATCCTCTAAAGTTGAAGAAGATACTTTCACTCAATATGCCTATGCTTGTAAACAGCAAGGCATACAAATTGAAACTAGTACTGTACCAGAGTTTAAACCTCGAGTAGAAAGACTATTTCAAACCTTACAACAGCGTCTTCCACAGGCATTAAGGTTAGCACAAATCACTAACATTGATGAAGCTAACACATTCTTAAAAACACACATAACCCAATACAATAACAGGTTTGCTTTGTGTATAAATAATAACAAATCTGTCTTCGAAAATCAACCCAGTGAAGAAAAAATAAATCTTACATTAGCTGTATTGTGTAAAAGAGTAATAGATAGTGGGCATTCAATAAAATATAATAAACACTACTATAGACTTATAAATAAGTCTGGAAAGCCTATCTATTTCAATAAAGGTACAAAGTGTATAGTAATAAAAGCATTAGACGGAAGTTTATTTGCAACAGTAGATGAGTCAATATTTGCTTTAGAAGAAATACCTGAAGTACAGGCAAAATTAGTAAATTTTGATGATATTGAAGAAGTAAAAGAAAGAAAAATATATATTCCAAAAATGATACATCCATAGAAAGGAAAATCATTTGAAGAATTTATAAAGACACAAAAACATCGCATAGAAAATGTCGCATAAAAATATTAGCAATAAACTAAAAATTTTTAAGACATTTTCAAAAATGATTGACACATAACTAGTTGAAATTTTCTATTTTTTCATTTTTAAAATAAATTTTATTGTCTATGGCTTTTTTTAACACTTTATTTAATAAAATTTTATCTCCATACCATTGGATTAAATTAACGAAATCCTCTAATGAACACCATTTATACTCTATACTTTCTTCATTTAAAATAATATTAGTATCATTAACCCTAGAAATAAACACATATTCTATACAATCATTTCCTAATGACTTATATTTAAATATCCAATTTAGATATGTAGATTCTAATACATCTAAGTTGGTTTCTTCCTTTATTTCTCTTTTTACAGTTTCTTTTAAAGATGAATCTTCATTTTCACATCCTCCTGTAACAACATACCAAAAAGATTTTTTAAATTGTGGATCTTTATCGCTTCCTAAAAGCAATAAAAATTCATTTTTTTCATTTATAACAAATGATAATATTTTATTCACAGCTAATTCCTCACTTTCCATTATTTATAATTCAATTTTATCTCTAATTTCTACTATAGTCCATTCAGGTGCAATTAACTTTACCAATTTACTATTTTCAACTTGATAAATAATTTTTCCACATTTCTTTTTAAACTTAATTTCTTTGTCATCCTTTATTTTAGCAACAAAATTATCAATATTATCTTCATATTTAATATCAGTTGCAATATCTTTGCATTTCTTTATTAAAGAATTTATATCTCGTTTATTTAATTTAGGTAAGAAGAACTTTAAATACTCATCTACATTCATAAAATCAACATTTTTTTTATTATTTATATAGAATGGATCTCTTACTGCAACTTTATCTTCAAATATAAAATATTTGCTTATTGCTAAATCTATCATGAAACCGAAAGAGCCATATTTAGAATAGAAGTTAAGTAATTCAATATATTCAATAGGTTCTTTATAGAAAACTTTTTTACCAATATTTAGAATTTCAATAAGTAGTTCATCAATATTTTTCGTTACGCTAATAGTTCTTTTTGTAGCATTTTTTTCAGGTAATATATATTTTTTTCCTTTAATTTCTTCTATTTTGTATTTATTAAATACATAGCAAAAAGAAGATGATTCAATTCTAAAATTAACTTTCATATTTTTATCTCCCAATTTTTTAAATTATTTTATTATAAGCTATTGACATGTAAAATCAATTACAGTGTAATTGATTATCTACAACAATAGAATACATCAATTACAATAAACTTTCAAGAGAATTGAATAAAATTCTAGGAAAATACTATAGGTTAGTCAATCATATGTCACACTTTTTTGAAAAATATATACTTTGAACACTCTATACTGTTAAAAGTGATTCTCCTTGACTTTTATATTGTTTTATGAATTCGTTGGGGCTTAACCATCCTAATGGTCTCATTGGAAAATTATTATATTCTTTT
>CAJKVD010000156.1 GCA_905203195.1 uncultured Clostridium sp.
TGCCATTTTTTTGACTGCTGAAACCTGACAAGGTGTTCCGCAAAAAAGTATTTTTTCTTTTTTGCTAATCAACTGCTTTATTTCCGGTAATGCATCCGTAATATCACTTTGTACATATTTAGATCCTTGCATCTTTTCTATGTCATTTAATTTGTTAGTTACCCTATGATAGCAAGTCGCTATTCCCTTTTTAAACTCCATAACAGATCCACAAACCCATCCTCCTGATTTGATAAACTGCTCTGCGATTGTTGCAAAAACTCCTCCCGACGCTGATTTACTTAACACCCTTTTATTTTTTGTTAATGCCGCATAGCTCTCTATTGGCGTATTAAATATTTCTTCACTATTATAGCTACATATTTTTGTACACATCCCACATTGAATACAAAGTTCCTCATTTATTTCAGGATAAATAAAACCTTTACTATCTTCTTTCATTACTATTGCATTTTTTTTGCAAACAGTTGTGCATAATCCACATCCACAGCATTCCCCTTTATTGTTAAATACTTCCATAATTATCTCCTTAGCTATATTTTAAACTTAACTTTTCGATATCGTGATTTTTCATTATTGTTCATCGTAGCTACTGTAATTAATATAAAGCTGTACTGTATACAATAAAAATTCATAGAATTTCCTATACAATATGTTAAAAATAGATACAATGTACTTGTCATAACTATCAAAGTATTTTTTCTTCCAAATTTATTTAAAATTTTCAATGGAATATTCATGATGTACCAAATAATCCAAATAATAAATGGAATAAAACCTAATTCAGCATACATTCTTACAATGGTATTATGTGCCGCAAACCCAGTGGTGTCATACATTGTTTTATCAACAAACGTAAAACCTTTTCCTATATAAATCGGTGATATTTCATAATATTTTGCCAAATTCCGATAAACATTCTGACGTCCAGTAACATCAGCCCCTATTTTATCTACTATTATTTGAAATACATCCCATTTTACAATACATATATACCCAAAGCTAAATATTAACAAAATAATTCCTATCACTTTTATCATTAATGATATATCAATTTGAGATTCTTTAATTAACCACATGACTATTCCAGTGAATAAAACTGCTATAAATTCAGTTCTTTTAAATCCCAAATATGAACAAATCAGCAATATGATAATATACATCATTTTGGTTCTAAAATTATCTTCTTCATCAAATAATACAAAATACAATATATAAAATCCTGTTGCTAATGTAGCATCTTGTACTTCTATACAACTAGCAAAATTATATAATACAGAACCAAATGGAAAATCAGTACTTAATGCTGCCTGTGGTAAATATTGTAAAAACACACCCATCCCATATAAATGTATACAATATATTAAATTTGCCAAAATACTAATTAAAATAGCCCATACTGAATATTTAATTACTTTCTTTCCAAAAAAATATGTTGTTGAAATCGCACTGGTAATCGCCAATATCAAATATAAAATATTACTAACCATTCTCGTAATATTTCCTGTATTTGCTCCACTTGGCGCATGAAATATAAAAATAAATAATGACCACGCCATTATCATCAATAATGGATATACATATATTTTAATAATTGTTGCGCTATTCCCTTTTATTTTTCTATTTTTAAAAACACAAACTCCTAAATAAGATATCGCCCAAAGAAACGCTATCAAATACTTATACCAAAAAAACACTTGTGCTCCACCAAAATAAAAAGAAAATGCTATTGCCATAGAAATAATATATATAGGTACCATATCATTTTACTCTTCACTTTGATTTTTCCAAAAATATTCTATTACTTTGTCTATTCCATCTGTTTTTTCTGGTCGTTGTTCTGTTTTTTTATTTCGTTTTATAACAAAATCTTCAAATTTTCCAATAACCTTAGCCGGATTACCTCCTACTATAGTTCCCTCTGGTACATCTTTTGTAACCACACTACCTGCTGCAACAATTGCATTTGGACCAATTTTCACATCATACATTATAGTAGAATCTGCACCTATCATCACATTCTCATAAACTTCGATTGATCCTATGTAATATTTCATTCTTCCATATTTTTGTTTGAAACCATCTATTTTATTAACCATAACGCCTATCATGTCATGTGTTATAAATCTAACATTTGCAGCTACTCTGACATTATCATGCAATGAGAGTAAATATGGTTCTGCAGGTATATCTTTTGTATGATAATAGCAATTTTCTCCCATTGAAAAAAAAACCTTATTCTTTTTTAACCATTCTGTTCTCTTCTGTGCAGATGGTATTAAATACATCATCAATTTAGCTTTTTTTATATCTCTTGATTTTACAAACATATTCTTTTACCTTCCTAAAATGATTTTTAATAAATGATAGCATCTATATTTCATCAAGTATGCTACTAATCTGTATTTAAGCGGTAACAAATGAATTGGGTATCTTTGAAATATCTCATTCATATCTTGATCTTCACAAATATTATGTAATGCTTTCATCATTTTATTTTTCCCAATAATCTTTTCATGTCGTATAATCTGTCTTGCATTTGTTCTTGCACGTGCAATTAAAAATCTGTCTCCTCTCCTATTAGATAGCTCTTCTCCATAAATAGGAATTAATTTCTTTAGAATTTCTTTATAAAGTTTTTTTACTTTATTAAATCTGTCTGTACGAAACACTTTAGATAGAGAATTAGGATTTACACAATAAAAATATACAGGCTCTGGAATTGCTACAACACAATTACACTTAGATAAATAATCAATATCAAAAATCACATCTTCAGATATAAATTGTCGTTCAGAAACAAAACTTATATCATACTCATCAAACACTTTTTTTCTAAATAAAGCTTTCCAGACTGATACTTCCATAATTGTGTCTTTTTTTTCATTCGGTTCTGTTGCAATAAAATCCAACAACAAGTCTTTTACTTCTTGTTTTCC
>CAJKVD010000157.1 GCA_905203195.1 uncultured Clostridium sp.
TTTGAATATATTTTTCTTAGCGTCTATATATTCTTCAAAATCTTTATGTATATTCAAATGATTTGGTGTTATATTAGTAATAACAGCTATATTAGGGCTTACTTCCATTCCCATTAATTGAAAACTACTTAATTCTAAAACTACTATATCTTCTGGCTGCATCTCTTCTAATTTAGTAAATAACGGTGTCCCTATATTTCCACCCAAATATGTGTTATATCCAGCATCTTTTAAAATTGCATAAATTAAACTTGTTGTTGTTGTTTTTCCGTCACTTCCTGTTACACCAATAATTTTTGATGGACACATTTTCATTAGTAATTCAATTTCTGTTGTGACAATCGCGCCACGCTTTATTTCAGCTTGTAACTCTGGTTTTGTTGGTAAACAACTTGGAGAACGAAATATCAAATCAAAATTTTGTAATTTTTCTAGTGAATTTTTTCCAAAAGAAAAATTAAAACCATAATTTGTTATTTTTTCAACTATTTCTTTTGGTAGCTCATCTATATTTCTATCATCAAATATTGTTACAGTAGATTTCTTATCATGTAAATAGTCAAGTAATGGTAAATTACTCACTCCTAAACCTATTACAGCGACCTTTCTAAATTTTATATATTCATTAAATTCATTTAATTTTTCATTTACATACATTCCAATCATTCCTCCTTTAACAATGCTAATATATCACTTTTTTTATCTTTATTCAATGTATTTTATGTATATTTTTTAAAAATGGTGTTAAACTAATATAAATTATGAAATGGAGGTGCTTTCAATGGCAAAGAAAAACAAAGAAAATAAAAATAATAGCAAAAATAATCCAAATCGTGAAACTGATAAACAAAATAAACAAGAATGCAAATAATTTAAAAATAGTTCCAAATTAATATTGGAACTATTTTTTATATTTTTCTTTCTTAGAATATGTTGTATGTAATAATTTATGTGCTCTATAACTGCCAGGTTCTTCCAAAAATTCTTCATAAACTTTTTTCACTATAGGATTTTCATGAGACTTTCTAATTTTACTTTTTTCATCAATTGAGTATAATGCTTTTCCTCTCAATTTTGCTATATCCATTTTAGCACGAACTTTTGAATTTTTTATTGGTTGTCCTCCACCCATTATACATCCACCAGGACATGCCATTACTTCAATAAAATCATAACTTGATTTTCCTAACTTTAATTCTTCTAATATTTTTTTTGCATTTGACAATCCACTTACTACTGCTACATGTAAATTTCTACCATTAATTGTTATATTAGCTTCTTTTATTCCTTTTTCTCCTCGTACTTCAATAAATTCAAATTTTTCTACGTCTTCTCCCTTTAATTTATCTTGAGCAGTTCTAAGTGCTGCTTCCATTACTCCACCCGTTACTCCAAATATAGCTCCGGCACCTGTTGTTTCTCCTAAAGGCATATCATACTCTTGATCTTCAATCTTTTCAAAATCAATATTAGCTTGTTTAATCATTCTTGCAAGTTCTCTAGTAGTAATAACATTATCAACATCATATAATCCATTATTTTTTAATTCTGGTCTTTGCCTTTCATACTTTTTAGCAACACAAGGCATTATTGAAACAACATATATCTTGCTAGGATCTATATTTTCCTTTTTAGCAAAATATGTTTTCAATAATGAACCAAGCATTTGATGTGGAGATTTACAACTTGATAAATGTTGTAATAAATCAGGATAATTCATTTCAATAAATTTTATCCAGCTAGGACAACATGATGTAATCATTGGCATATTGTCTTTTTCTTTAAGTCTTTCCAAAAATTCATGTGCCTCTTCCATTATAGTAAAATCAGCGCCAACATTTGTATCAAATACTTTATCAAATCCCAACCTTTTTAAAGATGCTACCATTTTTCCAGTTACATTTGTTCCTATATCCATCTGAAATTCTTCACCTAAAGCTACTCGCACAGCTGGAGCAGTTTGAGCAATTACATAAGTTTCTGGATCTTTTAATTTTATCCACAAATCATTTATACTCTCTTTCTCATGCAATGCTCCAGTTGGACAAGCTTGTATGCATTGCCCACAAAAAGTACAATTCACATCATTTAGGCTTTTATCATCTACTGTAGATATACATGAGTCAAATCCCCTATTAATACAATCTATTGCACCGATTTGTTGAATATTTTTGCAAACAGCAACACACCTTCTGCACAAAATGCATTTATTAAAATCACGAACAATTGATGGTGACAAATCATCAATTTTATGTTTTGACATTTCACCAGTAAACTCTACATTAAGAACATTAAATTTTACTGCTAACGATTGTAACTCACAATTTCCAGAGCGCGTGCATGTTAAGCAATCTTTAGTATGATTAGAAATTATTAAATCTAATATCACATGCCTGGCTTCTAAAACATTTGGTGTATGCGTATGTACTACCATTCCATCTTCTACTGTTTGAATGCATGAAGTTGCAAAGCCTTTGCGTCCCTCAACCTCAACAATACACATTCTACAGTCACCAGCCTCATTAATATCTTTTAAAAAACATAATGTAGGAATATCTATCCCTGCTTTTTTAGCCGCTTCTAAAATTGTTGTCCCCTCAAACACAGTTACTTTTTGATTATCTATAGTCAATGTTACTTCTTTCATTTAATTCAATCCCTTCTTTAGTTTATAGTATATTTTAAGATGATTTTTGCTCCGTCCCCAAATCATTACCTATTGCATGAAAAGGACAATTAGTTAAACATGTTCCACATTTAACACATTTTTTTTGATTTATAACCCTAGGTTCTCTTCCTTGCCCATCTATTGCATTAACAGGGCAATGCCTTTGGCATAAACCACACCCTTTACACTTTTCTGGGTTTATCATTATTTTTGATAAAGCTTTACATTCCAAAGCTTTGCATTCTTTTTCTAT
>CAJKVD010000158.1 GCA_905203195.1 uncultured Clostridium sp.
TTTATTTGTCTAGTGTGTTAGACATTGAAACAATATCTCGAGCAAAGAAGGAGGTGCAAGGAGATATGAGTTATGCTATTGTAAGAAATGAAAAGTTAACACGAGCAGAAGTAAATGGAAAAGGAACTCATAATGATAGAAAAGCAAAAAATCATACTAATAAAGATATTAATCCTACAAAAACACACTTAAATTATTACATTAAGAAAAATGAACTAACATACACCAAAGAATTTGATAAATATTTAAAAGAAAATAATTTGAAAGGTCATCTTAGAAGTAATAGCATAATAATGTGCCAAATGATATTTACATCTGACCAAGCATTCTTTGATAAAATAGGAAAAAAAGAAACAAAAAGATATTTTGATGAATGTTATAAATTTATATGCAGTTATAAGAATCTAGGAGAAAAAAATATAATATCAGCAGTAGTACATTTAGATGAAGGTGTACCACATATGCACTTAATGTTTGTACCTGTTGTTCATACAAAAGACAAAGATGGAAACGACATTGATAAAATTTGTGCAAGAGATTTTTGGAAAGGTCGAGACAGTTATAGAAAATTACAGGATGCCTACTTTAATCATGTAAATGGTTTTGATTTAGAAAGAGGTATGTTTGTTGAAGATACTGATAGAAAACATTATACAGTCGAAGAATATAAGAAAATTACAAATTATGAAAATACTAAGAAAGTTTTAAAAGAAATTAAACTAGAAATACCAGAAGTTCCAGATATAAATGAAATTAGTAAATTTTCAATAAAAAGAGATGAGAAGATACTAAAAGAAATCATAAAACCTAAAGATGATTTAATTAAAGAATTATATAAGGATAATTTATCATTACATAAAGAACTATCAAAACAATCCAAAATTGTCGATGAGGCTGTAAAATATCAAAAAGAAAGAGAGATTTTACTTGCAGATAATAAATCATTACATAGCCAAGTTGAAAATATTAAAACTGAGTATAAAGAAAAAGAATTTGATTTAGAATGGAATTATAAAAAACAAATTAAAAAATTAGAAAAAGAGAATAACCGCTTACACAAGATTATAGATAAATTTTATGAAACAGTTGATAAATTTATAAAATGGATTTGCAATAAATTCGGTATTGGCGAATCAAAGGAATTAATCAAAAATTTTCAAGAAGAAACTCATACTTTTATTGATCCTGTTAAGCAAATTGAACAAGAAGAAAAAGAAAAAAATTTAGAATTAGAAAGGTATTAAATGCACAAAAGTGATAGTATAGGCTATCACTTTTGCTTTTTTAATTATCTGTTTGTAATTTTTTTCTATATTCTAAAAGTTTTTGTTTTCTAATTTCATTTGATTTTCTCAAATTTGTTATTTGTTTGTCATATAATTCACATAGGGATTTGACTTGTTCTTCTGTAAGTTCTTCTTCTTTTATTTCTCCACTGCGAAATTTCTTTTGAAGTTTTAAAAGTAGAGTTTCTTCATCTTCTATATTTTTTATTTCTTCCATAAATTTATTCTTTTTGTTATCATTTTGTAAAATTACTTTATTTGTTTCTACAGTAATATTATTAATAGTTTCTTTTTTATAAAATAGCTTTTTAAAAAATTGTTTTATTTTATAAAATATACTATTTTCATTAATTTTTACCAATGATTTCTCATCTGTATTTTCTTTCATATACTTACTCTCCTATATATTGACCTTTTCTTTGTTGTTCTATTAAAGTTTCAGCTTTAGAAATCGTCTTTTCCTCTTTTTCTAATGAAGATAATTCTTCTTCTTTTTGCTGTAATGAAGTTTTAGTATTATTGGATCTAATTATCTCTCCGTATTCCTTTATTTCAAAACCTGTTTCTTCAGAATTTTCTTTTTGTTCTAAAAATGACTCTCCAGTTAAAAATTTGTCTTTATTATATGTTCCATTTCTTAATTCTTGATAAACTTGTGGAAAATCTGCAATAGCTTTTTGGCATAATTTTACTAATTTATCAGAGTCATGAATTTCATCTTCTTCAACTTCCATATCTGTAGAACCAAATTCATTATAATTATATTTCGCTGTTGTATATTTTGAACTATTTTCATCCACTTTTTCAGTCATATATAATTCTATATTATCATACCCCCAAACAAGTTCGATTCTTGAATTAGGATAAACATCTCCTCCTGTATATTCAGATTCACTAACATATCTAGCAACTAGGTTTTCACCATATTCTTCATTTAAACAGTCAAGCATATATAAATATTCTAAAGGAATATCATTAGTAAAACATCCCGTATATTTTTCTTCCTCTTGGAAAACTTTTGAATCATGAGCAAATTCGTTAATAGCTTCCATATTATTCATATCAAAAAATCTATCTAAAAATTCATCAAGTTGTGTATCATTATCAAATTGTTTGGTTAAGTTACCACCTCTTATTTTAGCACGGCTTTCATCTAATCCTCCTCCAACTGTAAGGCAAACTTCTTTTTTTCCATCTTTAGTTATGCCATTATAATGTAATCCTAAAATTCCGTTATTTTTTAATTTCCAATTATTCCAATAACCTGCTTCATACATAGCATCACCTTCTTTTTGATGATATGCATTGCCTAAATCGAATCTATCTGTATATTGATTAACTAATGCCATAAATAATTGTTTTTTATCTTCCTTTGATAATTTTTCCATACAAAATTCTCCTTTCAAAATATATAAATATTATAACATACTTTATTATTTTTGTAAAATTGTTACATATTTTTGATTCTTATTTTTAGGTTGATTTGGTATTGTCATTTTTATTTTATTATTTTCTATTAAGCTATTCAAGTAATTTTTTCTAAATGTTGCTATATCTTTAAATCCAAAATGTTCTGCTATTTCTCTTAAAGTTTTTGCTTCCTTGCAAAAACTTAAAATATCT
>CAJKVD010000159.1 GCA_905203195.1 uncultured Clostridium sp.
ATCATCTATTATGTATATTTCTTGTACCATATATTTAACCTCTCTTAATATATTTTTGGTGTATAAAAGCAACATGCATAATCAAAACTACAGCATGCTGCTTCTTTTTATTTGTGGAACATAACCGCTTTTTCTGCAGTTTGATCATCTGAATTTGTAACTTGTACTTTCATTTTATTATCATCACCACTTTTTAATGGAATCTCAAATTGAAATTCTTTTCCACTTAATTTTTGACCATATTTTTTATCATCATTCTCATCTAAAGTAATAATAACCTCTTTTAATTCCACATCATCTTTTACATTTATAACATAAGCTGTTTTATCCTCATTAAACTTAATATCTATTGTTGGAATAGAAACACCATTAGTTTCTTGAACTTTTGTTTCTGTATTATTATTTACATCAACAACAACTATTGTTAATTTATGTTTTCCATTTAATGTATCAATTTCTTGAGAAATAGTATTTGAATTAATGTCAATTTTTGTTTCATCCTGATCATCCCATCGATATGTTAAATAAGAAATTTCTGTATCACCACTATATGTTATTTTTATTTTTCCATTTCCAGTTGCTTCCAATTTTATATTGCTATTTAGCTCATATTTTTTAGAATATGTACTTTCTTCTCCTTGCTCATCTGTAACAGTAATATTTAAAACATTGCTTCCAGATGGAATCTGTATTTTTTGTTCTAAATATTTACCACTATTTCCACTTAAAGTTGTAGTCTTACCATCATTCCATTGATATACAAGAGTTTTTATTCCGACATCACTTGTTGCTTTTAATAAAATAGTTGATTGATCTCCTTCAACCTTTTCAACTGAAATAATAGGTTTCGACATAACACTCATAGATGAGTTATTTTGCATATTATCATTTTTATATAAAGCATATGAACCACTTCCGATTATGCATCCTCCAAAAACTGTCATTCCAATTGCAAAAAATTTTGTAACATTTACAATGTTAGATGAAAATGAACCTCTTGAACTTTTTTGCTTTTTATTTCTTGATTTTTTTGGCTCTGGATTTGTAGCTAAAATTTGATTCATGCAATAACTTCCTTTCTCCCTAATAAATTTACAAAGAAATTATATCATAGCAAAAATTAAAAGTAAATAATTTTCAATAAAAAGATAGGAGTTTTACTCTCCTATCTTTTTAAATTATAAAACAAATTTCTTAATTAAAACAATTCCGCTTGATAGCATTACTAAAACTGTAATTCCTAATGCAACATATGTTTTAATTTTACCTGTTGAAATTGATAACATAACTGGCGCATCATCTATATCATCTTCTCCTGGTTTTTTATTATCTGGTGTTGAATCTATATCTGGTACTCCTCTATCATTATAATCTTTTGAAATTTCTGCCACATTTGTTTTTAATCCCATATTGTCTTGTCTATTTACCCATGTTAATAATACTTGTACATCAGCACTTTCTCCTGGTTGTAACAACTTATCTGCCAATAAATTTGTTGTAATTATATTATTTCCTAAATCAGTCCATCCTGGATTATCTTCTGCCACAAATTTTAATCCCTCTGGCACATAATCTTTTATTTCTTTTGCGTACCCTGCTATATCACCTTGGTTTGTTATTCTTATTGAATATCTAAATTTAACTGTTACTTTATTTAATTTTTTTCTATTTAAATCTACTTTTACTATTGGTTCTGGATCTTGTTCTGGAGTATGTCCTGTTTGTGTAACTGTTTCTTTTCCATTTTCTATTACAATTGCTTGAGTTACCCATTTTCTTAAAGCCAAATCAAAATAATTTAATTTAATATACTCTCTATCTTGATCATCTTCTCCTTCATTCCATTGATCTGGTATAGAATCTATATCATCTATATCTTTACCATCTTTATCTGTATCTTTTGATATTTGAGCAGAGTTTACAATTATTTTATCTGAAGTATTAGGTTCTACAACTTTAAATGCAACTTTAACATCCAAATAATCTGGATTTTCGTCAGATATCTCTTTACTTCCATCAAATGCTTTTAACAAATATGGATTTTCTTTTAAAGATGAATCTTCTTTCATTTTAGCTTCACCTTGTTCTTTAGATAAATAATCTGTTCTAATTTTTACTGCACTTGAAACATCTTTTGTTTCATTTCCATCTTTATCATACATTATCCATCTATATTCTTTATTTGTTTCATTATCTGGTAAAAATTCTAATCCTGCAGGCATATCATCAGAAACTTCTGCTGCATAACCATCTTTCATACCTTCATTAAATACTCTAATTGTATATGTAACTACATCACTTGTTACAACATCAACTGGATCTTTTGTATGTTCATAAGTTATTTTGTTATTTTCGGCATCATATTTAACTTGTGGTATACGTGTATTTACATCTGTATTATTAACTTTTGTTATAAATTTTCTTAATGCTAAATCAAATGGTTTTATTATTACCTTTTCAAAATCATCATCATCTTGTTGTCCTGGTATATAATCACCTTTTTCATCATCCTTGTATGATGGCAATTGATCATCTTCTGGAAGTTTTACATTATCTTCCTCTGAATCTCTATCTTTTATTGTATTTTTATTACCATCTGTAAATTTTGTAATATCTGCTATATTAGTTATAGCTTCATTAACTTCTGCAGTATCTTTTAATTTACACATAATTGGAACTTCTACATAATTTAAAACTATTTTTCCACTTGCATCTTTTTTAGATTTTTCAACTTTACTATTTTTTAAATAATCTGTAGTTACTGTTCTTCCATCTGCTGAAACTTTCCAATTATATTTTGTATTAAAATCACTATTTACAAATTCTAATGTTGGTGGTAAATGATCTTTTATTTCTGTTGCATATCCATCTATTTCACCTTCATTATATACTGTTATTGTATATGT
>CAJKVD010000160.1 GCA_905203195.1 uncultured Clostridium sp.
AAGGATGAATAATAATGGAAATGGATTTAAATAAACCTCATTGCCCTATATTAGATATTGATGGTGTTATATCAGGTGGTAAACAATTTGATTTAGATATTATATTACAAGAAGATAATCGTGATGTTATATATGGTGTTGTTAAAAATTGTTTTAAGGAACCAGTTGCTAATGCTGTTGTTAAATTAGTAGAAGTTGCTTATGATTGTGGTAAAGAAGAAAGACGTCCTATAGGTCATACTTTTACTGATAAAGATGGAGAATTTGTTTTTGGTCCTCTTTGTCCTGGTAGAAAATATGCTATACAAATTTGGGCTAATGATACTAAAAAAATAAAAATTTGTGCTAAATGTTTTCATGAAGGTAAATGTTTAAAAGGTGAAAAACATGAAAAATGTGATTGCTTTTTAAAAAATAATGAAACACATGAAGATTGTGATAAGGATGAAAGATGTTGTGAAGATAAAAAATAATTAGCTATTATGTATTTAGGGTATCTGATTAGATACCCTATTGTAATATAAAATTAAGTGTTACCAATTTTCTAGTGTTCTAATTAATTTTTTTCCCTTTTTCATAAGCTTTTTCTTATTTTTAGTTAGCATTTCACTTTCCGAATACATCATTAATGCTCCTGTTGCTAGTAATCCACCTATTAATAATCCTTTTGCAAATTTCATAATTATCACTTTCCTTCCTTATGTTTTACTTTTATTTTTGTCATTTTTTCCTTTTTTATACTGTTTAATTATGGAATATATTTCATGTATGCTGATAATTACTAAAAATATTCCAAAATATTTTCTTAAATTTCTTGTGTTTATGTGTATTGAAATATTTGCTCCTATTATTGCTCCTAAAATTCCATAAACTGAAATTATTAATCCTAATTTATAATCAATATTTTTATTTTTTCCATTTACAATTATGGCTATTAGCGATGTTGGAATAAAAAATATTAAATTAGTTGCTTGTGCTACGTGTTGTTCTATATTTTCCAAAAATGTTAAAAGAAAAATGAGTATAGTACCTCCGTCCCAATCCCGTTCCACTTATTATTCCTGAAATAATACCTATTAGTGTATTAATCATTTTTCTTTCTCTCCATTTCTATTCTTTATGTTGTTCAACAATTTCTGTAATTGTTCTATCAAATATATTTAATTGATAAATTAATTCTTTTCGTAGCTTCTCATCTGTTACATTATCTATTAAATCAAGAAATTTTTGCAACTCAAATAGATATCTTTTATTTGTGTTTTTCCATACGTATTGATTTATTGCCTTATCCAATTTACTTTCCTCCTTTTACTCATATTGTATATATTATTGCATATTTTGATATTTTTTTTCATTTTTATTTATAAAAATACATTTTTATTTTATGAATATATGTATAAACATATATTATACTTTTTGTTAGATTTTTTCAAGTTTTATTTGAATATCATATTATATGCTGCATAAATAATAAAAAGTATGAATATTATTTTCATTATTTTTTCTGGTATTTTTTTTAATATTTTTGCTCCTATATAACCTCCTATGGTTCCTCCTATTGCACATAATATGGCTAATTTCCAATTTATATAATTTCCTTTGTAATAAAAAAAGCTACTTGTTAATACCATTGGTAATATGCAAAATATTGATGTTCCTCTTGCTATTTTTGATTCTTTTTTTAATATATACATAAATGCTGGTACTAATATTAATCCTCCTCCTGTTGAGAATATTCCACTTATAAAACCTGCCAGAAATCCGATTATTATTTTTTTAATTAATTCTTTCATATAAAAAACCTACTCTTAAAAGTAGGTTTTCCATTATTTTTTATTTTATACATTTTTATATTTTGTTTCTTTGTTGTGCTTTTTGTGGATTTATTTTTAATTTATCATTTTCTCCTGGTATATAATATTTTGTGTTTTTTATTTTTTCTGGTAAATATTGTTGTTCTACATAATTTCCAGGGTAATCATGTGGATATAAGTATCCTTGATTATACCCTAACTCTTCCATTCCTTTTACTGGTGCATTTCTTATATGCATTGGGACTTCCCCTGTTTCTTTATTTTTTACATCTTCTAGCGCTTGATTTATTCCCATATATGTTGAATTTGATTTTGGAGAATTTGCTACATATACTGCCGCTTCTGCTAATATTATCCTTGCCTCTGGCATTCCTACCATGTGTACTGCTTGCATTGCACTATTCGCTATTACTAAAGCTTCTGGATTTGCTAATCCTACATCTTCTGATGCACATATTACAATTCTTCTTGCTAAGAACATTGGATCTTCTCCACCATTAATTGCTCTTGCTAGATAAAATAATACTGCATCAGGGTCTGAGCCTCTCATTGATTTTATAAATGCACTTATATTGTCATAATGTGAGTCGCCATTTTTGTCAAAGACTGCTTTTCTTTCTTGTATACTGTTCTTTATAACTTCATCAGTAATGTGAATATAACCATCTGAATCCATTTTTGTGGTTAATACTGCTATTTCTAATCCGTTTAATGCTATTCTTACATCTCCATTACTTATTGATGCTAGTTTTTTTAATGAATCATCCTCTATTTTTATATTATATTCTCCGTAGTCCTTCTTTTCTTTCTAATGCATTTTTTAAAATTGTATATATATTTTCTGTTGTTAGTGGTTCTAATTTTATTACCATTGACCTTGATATTAGGGCTTTATTTACTTCAAAATATGGGTTTTCCGTTGTTGCCCCTATTAATATAATTGTTCCATTTTCTACATATGGTAATAATGCATCTTGTTGTAATTTATTGAATCTATGGATTTCATCAATAAATAAAATACTTTTTCCTGTTGGATTTAGCATGAAATTTTTTGTTTCTTCTATTACTCTTTTTATGT
>CAJKVD010000161.1 GCA_905203195.1 uncultured Clostridium sp.
ACTGTAACAGTAAAAAAAGCAACAGTAATGATTAGTGCAGAACAAATAGCAGAACATCCAGATAACTATTATGGACAGATTGCTCAAAATTATACGCAAGGTAAATTAACATATCGAATATTCTATGTAGATACAGAAAATAAATTTGGAGATGGAGTAAATACAGTATATTTGAAGGCAGATAGATGCTATGCAATAACACTTGATTCAAGTTATGAGCCAATAGGAGAAGATTTAGAAACATATAAAAAAATGAATCCACTATGGAAAATAGCAAGAGGAACGGTTTAAACATCAAATTGGAATAATCAGGAAAAAAGTGCAAGTTATTTGTGCTCACCAAGTAAATGGACAAATTTTTTAGACACAGATAAAGCAAGATATGTAATAGGAGCACCAAGTATAGAAATGTTCATAGAATCATATAACGGTGTGCCTCACGAAACAGGAACAGCAAAAGGAGGATTAAGTACAGAATATGAAGAAACAGGATATAGATATATAGTAAATGGAGTAAAACAAAATACAGGTTACAATTCTAGAAATGAAAAATCAATAGATCAAATAGGATATAACAAAATGTATGGAAGACAAGAATTAAGCGATAACTTTTATTGGTATCTGGCTTCTCCATCATCCCATAATACTAATGTATGTTATGTAGACAATGCATATGGAACAATAAATAGATTTGAGAGTTGGAATACACCAGAAGTAAAGCCAGTAGTTTGTTTAAAAAAAGAAATAAATATAGAAATAGAAGAACAGTAAAATAAAAAGCACATATCTCTTGAAATCACTACAATAATATGCTAAAATTATAAAAAACGAAAGAAAGAGTTGAGAAAAGTGAAGAAACTAATAGTAATAATATGCATATTATCAGCAATATTTATAGGAATGTATATAAATCAAAGAAACCAAATAGCAGCCAAAAAAGTAACAACAGAAGAGGTAGAAAAAATAGAACAATATATCACCAAAAGATATATGTGGAAAGAAGGAACAGAAGAAGCACTACCAACATTTAAAGAAATAAACCAAGCGCCAGAAAAATGGATATGGGAAGCTGTAAAAAAGAATATAGAAAAATATGAAGACATAAAAATTAGTGATATACAAGAAAAAGCAAAAGAATTATTTGGCCCAAACTTTACAAAGCAATTTCCAGAGCAAGGAAACACCTCATTTGAATATCAAGAAAGCGAAAAAATATATAATGCAACAGATATTAAGTTAGACACAGAAAACGACAAATTTCTAATAAACAAAATAGAAAAAACAAAACAAGGTTATGAAGTAGAAATTGTAGAATATTTAGAAGATTATTCAGAAGAGCCAGATGATTCTAGTACTCAGGATTCAGAAAATGAAGCAGAATTTAATATACCAATAAAAACAATAAACGGTGATCAAATATTTGTTGTAAAAAATACAGAAGGACAAACAAAAATAATAGAACAAGTAAAAGAAAATGCAGATAAATTTAGCAAAAAGAAACTAGCAATAGAAAAAGACAGTAACGAAAATCTGTATATAACCAAAGTAGAATAGCAAAAGTAGGGAATAAGAATGCAAGAAATATTAGAAAAATGTTGCTTATGTCCACGAAACTGTGGAATAAATAGAAATAAAAACCAAATAGGAAGATGCAAAGCTACAAATAAAGTAAAAATAGCATTATACTCAATCCATCAATTTGAAGAACCATGCATAAGTGGAAAAAAAGGCTCTGGCACAGTCTTTTTTTCTAATTGTAATTTAAACTGTATATTTTGCCAAAACTATGAAATAAGTCAAATGGGAAAAGGAAAAGAAATAACAATAGAAAGATTAGCAGAAATATTTTTAGAACAGCAAAAAAGAAATGTAGAAAACATAAATTTAGTAACACCAACAAGTTATGTACCACAAATAATAGAAGCACTAAAAATAGCAAAGGAAAAAGGTTTAAAAATTCCAATAGTATATAACACAAATGGATACGAAACCATAGAAACAATAAAATTATTAAAAGGATATATAGATATATATTTACCAGATTTAAAATATTCGGATAATAATTTGGCACAAAAACTATCAAATGCACCACAATATTTTGAAATAGCAACAGAAGCGATAAAAGAAATGATTAAGCAAGTGGGAACACCAGTATTTAATAAAGAAGGAATAATGCAAAAAGGTGTTATGATAAGACATTTAGTATTACCAAACAATATAGAAAACAGCAAAAAAGTACTAAAGTGGATTAGTAAAGAATTGCCAAAAGAAATCTATGTAAGTATAATGGCTCAATATTTTCCAACATACAAAGCCAAAGAGGAAAAATACAATATAAATAGAAAACTAACAGAAGAAGAATGGGATGAAATACAAAACGAAGTTAGTAATTTAGGAATAGAAAATGGCTTTATCCAAGAATTAGGAGAGCATGAAGAAGAATATGTGCCAAAATGGGATTTATAAAAAATAGATAAAAGATCAATATCAAAACTCCAAAAACACGAAATTATTTTTCGTGTTTTTTGGGTCGTTTAATCTTTAATTGTTGATTTTTTCTTTTCCTTAGATTCTTCTTCTAATTTAAAAATATCATTAGGAGTACAATCTAATAAAATACACAATTTTTCAATTGTTTCAAATCTTATTCCACTTGTTTTATTATCCATCATATCTGAAATTGTTTTATAATCACTGTGCATATTTTGAACCAGCCAATATTTTGTTTTTCTTCTATTTTTCAGCAATTCTTTTACATTTAAATACAACATACATACCTCCATCTGGTAAAAATTTATCTATATTATATATAAAATTTTACAAAAAAATAACTCAGATACAACTTGACTATGTCACACCCATATGATATTATTGG
>CAJKVD010000162.1 GCA_905203195.1 uncultured Clostridium sp.
ACAATCCGATTTTACTTGATGAAAACAAAAATATTATACCACTAAATGATTCTATTTCTGATGTAAAATATTTGTCAGATATAAGTTTTTCTAAAAACGATCTTGTTTTAAATACTTTATTATCAATTCTGCCCAAAAAAATCTATTTACATCTAATCAATAATAATATAGATGAATTTGCTAATACTCTAATATTAATTTTTGATAAAAAAATTGAAATTTGTACTGATTGCAATCTATGTAATATATACAATATAAAAACTAAAAAAATAAAAGATAAAAGTAGAAATAAAAATGTCTAAACACATAAACATTTTTATTCCTATTTTTTAATCTTTTAACCTATTCTGCTATTATATAATATTCTTTTGCATCAACGATTCTAACTTTTCCTATTGTATTTTCAATATTTTTATCTAAATCCATGTGTTTTTCAACTAAAACATAATTTTTTGTATGTCCCTTATATACACCATTTTTTTCCTCTTCCCATAAAACTTCTACTTGTTTTCCTATATATTTTTTATTGTATTCACACTCGTTTTTATCAGATAAATTGATTAATTTTTTACTTCTTTCTTCTTTTACTTCTGGTGATATTTGATCAGGCATTTGGGCCGCTTTAGTTCCTTTTCTTTGAGAATATTTAAATATATGCATTTTATAAAATTTTATTTGCTCCAAAAATTCATAAGTTTTGTTGAATTCCTCTTGTGTTTCTCCAGGAAAACCAACAATTATATCTGTTGTTAAATTTACATCAGGATACGTTTTTCTTAAACAATGTACAATTTCAATAAATTGTTCTATTGTATATCTTCTATTCATTCTTTTTAAAGTCTCATCACATCCACTTTGTAAAGATAAATGAAATTGTTCACATATTTTTTCTAATTTTGAAAGCCTTTGTACAAAGTCATCTGTTATAAGTAATGGTTCTATTGACCCTAATCTTATTCTTTGTATTCCATCTATTTTGTTAATTTCTTCAAGTAAATCTATAAGTCCATATTTATTCTTAAAATCTTTCCCATATGATGCAATATGTATTCCTGTTATTACAACTTCTTTTATTCCTTGGTCTGCTATTTTTTTTATTTCTTTTAAAATATGTTCGGGTTCTCTACTTCTTACTCTTCCTCTTGCATATGGTATAATACAATATGAACAAAATCTATCGCATCCGTCTTGAACTTTTATTACAGCTCTAGTCTTTTCTGTATAACTAGTTTCACCAAATTCTGCAAATTTTTTAGTATGTAATACATCTGTTAAAAACTCTTCTGATTCTGGCATTTTTTCTTTTAAAATTTTATTACAATATTCTACAATATTTACCTTTTCTTCATTTCCTAAAGCTAAATCAATTTCTTCTATATTTTCTATTTCTTTTTTTGCAACTTGCACATAACATCCAACTGCTATAACAACTGCATTTGGATTATTTTCTTTTGCTCTTCTAATCATCTGTCTTGATTTTCTATCAGACATATTTGTTACAGTGCATGTGTTTATTATGTATATATCAGCTTTTTGGTTGTGGTCTACTATTTCGTATCCATTTTCCATCAATTTTTGAGCCATTGCATTTGTTTCATATTGATTTACTTTACAACCTAATGTTATAAATGCTACTTTTTTCACTTCTCACTACTCCTTATTTTATATTTTCATTTAATGCTATAGGGATTTTCTAAACCCGTCTATAATTAATAAATGCGACACCTATTTCATGCCGCATATTCTAATATTTTATCTTTTTGCTCTGCCATCTAAAGCATCTAAATTTTCTAATGCCTTACCTGTTCCTAAAGCTACACAAGATACTGTATCTTGCGCTATCATTACATTTATTCCTGTTTTTTCTTGTAACAATTTATCTAATCCGTCTATTAAGCAACCTCCACCTGTCATATATATTCCTCTATCACTAATATCTGCTGCTAATTCTGGTGGTGTCCTTTCTAATACACTATGTACAGCATCTACTATCATCATTGCAGGTTCTATTAAGGCTTCTAACATTTCACTTGAATGTACTGTTATTGTTTTTGGTAATCCTGTTGCTAAATCTCTTCCTCTTATATCCATCTCTGTATCTTGTATTTTTGGATATACACATCCTATATTTACTTTTAAATCTTCCGCTGTTCTTTCCCCTATTGCAATATTATGTTTCTTTTTTATATATTTTACTATTGCTTCGTCAAATTTATCTCCTGCTACTTTTAATGATGTACTAACAACTGACCCTCCTAAAGAAATTACTGCAATATCTGTTGTTCCTCCACCAATATCTACTACCATATTCCCACATGGTTTTGCAATATCTATACCTGCTCCAATTGCTGCTGCTATTGGTTCTTCTATTAAATAGACTCTTCTCGCTCCTGCTTGTGTTGCAGCATCTATTACTGCTTTTTTTTCTACTTCTGTTACTTGTGAAGGTATACATATCATTATTCTTGGTGAAAATATAAACTTTCCACATACTTTGTTTATAAAATGTTTTAACATTTTCTCTGTTACTGTATAATCTGAAATTACACCATCTCTTAATGGTCTTGTAGCTACTATATTTCCTGGAGTTCTTCCTAGCATTCTTCTTGCTTCTCCTCCTACTGCTAAAACTTCACCTGTTGTATTGTTTACTGCTACTACTGATGGTTCTCTTAATACTATTCCTTTTCCTTTTACATATACAATAACTGTTGCTGTTCCTAAATCTATACCTACATCTTGTCCAAATTTAAACATTGCTTCCCCTCCAAGTTTTTTTCGTTTATATTACATTTATATTGCAATTATATTACAAACCAGCAAAAATGGCAATAGGTTTGATAAAAT
>CAJKVD010000163.1 GCA_905203195.1 uncultured Clostridium sp.
TTTGTATAAATAATGTATTTTGAATTTTCTTTTTTATTTTTTCCTTTCTCATCTATTCCAGTATTCTTATAAGTCTTATCTTGATATGCCTTTGAAAACATATAATTCACAATATTTTTTCTTAATATAACGCTTTTTTCTACCTCCATATCTTCTGGTGGTATAGATGGTCTTTGAAATATAAGTCCTCCTGTACTATGATAATTTAAATATGCAAACAGCTTTCCTTTTTTCTGCAACCTATCTAATAAATTATTTATTGCTAATGTCTCTTTTTCAATTTTAAATCCTTTTTCTTTGTCAAAAGGACAATTTATTGGACCCGGATGTGAAATCATTAAATTATTATGTCTTTTATTTGGCATATAAATATCTTCATCTTTTAAAATTCGAGAAATTTTAGGATTATATTTAGAATTTGCTTGAATATCTATACCATTTGCATTAGCACTCCATATATGTAAACATTCTCTAGGTAAGTCCGGATATTTTTCAAAAATTTCTTTTATATTTTTCTTTATAGAAATATATTCGTCTGGAATACATGTATAATCTATATTGTTAAAAAATGCCATATGTTCTTTTTTTATAGAATCAACCATATCATCTTTTTTATATGCCAAATAATATTCTTTACAAATTTTTTCTGCCGTTTCCATTGACATCTCTCTAGGAATTAATTTTCTTATTGCAGAAGTAGAAATCAGATATCCTTCTGGATTGAGAATTGGTATTAAATGTACTTTAAAATTTGTTAATATATTTTCCCACTCTTTTGGTTTTTCTTCTATTAATTTGATAATAAAATCTGTTGTAATTATTTCGCTACCATGTGTAGCCCCAGTAATTACTATATCACTATTTCCTGTTCCTGCTAAAAAATGTCTTATTGGTAAACCATATTCTGTTTTTCCTAAATCTTCTACTTCTGTGAATATTTTATTTTTTGAAATATTATTCATTTTTTCTTCTGCTTGTTTATAATCTAAAATATTATTATATAAATCTTTGTGCTCCATAAGTTTCTCCTTTTTAACACAATATGTTTATTTCTTTTTATATCTTTAACTTATACCGTTATTCTTATTATACATTTTTATTCCTAATATAATCTCCAGCAAACTCATTTTCCAATATATCCATATGTAACTTATCATAATATTTACCATTCAAGAATATTTGTTCTCTGCTTGCTCCAGTATCTTTAAATCCACATTTTAAATAGCATTTATGAGCTCTTTCATTAATTGATAGCAAATCCAATCTTATACTATGAAGATTTAAATATTTAAATCCATATTCTAATATCATTTTAATTGCTTCTGTTCCATATCCATTACTTCTGAAATCTTTTTCACCTATAAAGATACCTAAAACAGCACTTCTTTCAATCCAATTAAAATGTTCTAAACCAACTGTTCCTATTAATTTATCTGTCGCAGTTTCTACAATATTAAAATTTATAGTATTATCATTTTTTGCTGCATTTTCTAAATATTGCTTTTCTCCATCATACGTTACTATTTGACTAGTTCTTCCAATATAATCAGTTACTTGAAAGTCATTCATCCATTCTGTGAATTTTTCTATTTCCTCTTCAGTTGTTCCTTTTGGTGCTAAAAATATTCTATCACCTATTAATTTTTTAAAACATTTCATCTTATATTCCCTCTTCCTTTTTTGGATTATACCATATATTTTTCATATTTTAAATATATTGACAAAATATATTTCTTATTTTCGTAAAGTGCTCAATTGCAAACAAAAAAGGATGTCTACATTTAAAATGTTGTTTACATCCTTTTTTGCTTAGGTTTTCTTAACATTAAGTATACAAGTGTTTCAGTTTTTGAAATATCAATATTATTTGTATTTATTGTACTTATTTTTATGATAAGTATTTTTTATTGGGCGACATTGTCTACATCGTTATTTGTCTTTTATTTATTTTAAATTTTACAATATTTTCACTTTTTTGTCTAGAATATTTCTAAATTTTCTGCAAAAACTAATTATTATCTAAATCTTGTTTATTTTGTTGTTGTAATTCAAATATTGTTTTTTGATTTTCATAAAACCATTCTAACCATTTAAAAGCCTCACCTTTGTCAATCATATTTTTAAATTCTTCAAAAGTCACATATTTAGCATCAGACACCTCACCATCTATAAATTCTAAGTCGTTAATTTGAATATCTTTATTTATAACATAAATATCTCTAAATACATTCACATTTCCTTTTTCTGTATTTGTTTTTAATAATATTAAATCATTATCATCAACTGAGATGCCTATTTCTTCTTTTAATTCTCTTTTTGCACCGTCCATACTATTTTCTCCTGATTGCACAAGTCCACCTGTTGGTTCCCACATATTTCCGTTTTTTTTGGTTGCTTTTCTTTTAGTTAGTACTATTTCATTATTTGAATTTATTATCCAACATTGTATTGCTAATATGTATTCATCGGAAGATAATATTTCTCCTTCTTTTCTTTCTATTATTTTTCCTTTTTTATTTCTATTCTCATCATAAACATCTAATTTTTCATACATAATCATTTTCTCCTATACATCAATAATTTCTTTCATCATATGTTGTTCAAACTTATAATGTTTGTTGCATAATCTTTTCATCTGGTATATCTTTTTCTAAACATAAATTATCTCTTATACTTAAATTAAATAATTCTACCTCTTGAGATACAAAAACTAAATCCATTCTACAATCATTCTTTAATTGATTATCAACTAGCAATTCTCCATTTTCTAATGGATATAATCCTGCTAAAATATTCATTGTT
>CAJKVD010000164.1 GCA_905203195.1 uncultured Clostridium sp.
GTGTTTCAGGTTCTGGTAAATCAACTTTAGTAAATGAAGTACTTTATAAAACAGTTGCTAAAGAGTTAAATGGATCGAATGAAAAACCTGGAAAATGCAAAGGTGTTAAAGGTTTAGAGCAAATAGATAAAATAATTAATATAGATCAATCACCTATAGGTAGAACTCCTCGCTCTAATCCAGCGACTTATACAGGTGTATTTGATTTAATAAGAGATATTTTTGCTGGAACAAATGAAGCAAAATTACGTGGATATCAAAAAGGAAGGTTTAGTTTTAATGTTGCTGGAGGAAGATGCGAAAGCTGTAATGGAGATGGTGTTCATAAAATAGAAATGCATTTTTTACCAGATGTATTTGTTCCTTGTGAAGTATGTAAAGGAAAAAGATATAATCATGAGACATTAGAAGTAAAATATAAAGGGAAAAGTATAGCAGATGTATTAGATATGACTGTAGAAGAAGCTTTAGAATTTTTTGATAAAATTCCTAAAATTAAGCAAAAGTTGCAAACTTTATATGATGTGGGATTAAGTTATATTAAATTAGGCCAACCTTCTACAACACTTTCAGGAGGAGAAGCTCAAAGAGTTAAATTGGCTACAGAATTATCAAAAAGGGCTACTGGTAAAACTTTATATATTTTAGATGAACCAACTACTGGTTTGCATATTGCAGATGTTCATAAATTAGTTGATATATTGCAAAGACTTGTTGATACAGGCAATACTATTTTAGTAATAGAGCATAATTTAGATTTGATTAAAACTTGTGATTATATTGTAGACTTAGGACCTGAAGGTGGAGATAATGGTGGCGAAGTTATTGCTGTTGGCACACCTGAACAAATTTGTAAAAATGATAGAAGTTATACTGGTAAATTTTTAAAGAAATATTTGGAATAGAACTAATATTTTATGATTTTAATACTTAATTCAAATATTTTAAGGAAGGAGATAAATAGTGGAAGAAAATAATTGCAAAGAAGCGGAAAAAGAATTAAATCAATTTTTGAAAAAGATATTTGTGATATATAAAAATGAAAAAGATAATCTGATACCATTACTTAATGAAGTACAAGAAAGATATGGATATATACCAAAAGAAGCACAAAGAGAATTATCTGAATATTTAGAAATACCTATGGCAGAAATATATGGAGTAATTACTTTTTATTCAAGATTCACGTTAGAACCAAAAGGAAAATATATAGTTTCTGTATGTTTGGGAACTGCATGTTTTGTTAAAGGATCACAAAATATATTAGATAGATTAAAAGAAAGACTAAAAATAGAACCTGGTCAGACAACCTCAGATGGTTTGTTTTCAATTGACGAAATGCGTTGTGTGGGTGCTTGTGGGTTAGCTCCTGTATTTACTATTAATGGCGAGGTACATGGAAAGGCTACTGTAAAAATGTTAGATGAAGTATTGGATGAGATTTTAAAATGTGAAAACATTGTTAAATAGGGAGGTACATATGAAAACAATAGAAGAAATTCATAAAATAAGAGAAGAAAAAAGAAAAGAATTAGATTTACGTGTAAATATAAAAAATAATACGATAGAAAAGCATATTTTAGTTTGTCATGGTACAGGATGTACCTCTTCTAAATCTTCGGAAATATTAGAATCTTTTAAGAGAATATTAAAAGAAAAAGATATTCAAAATGTAAAGGTTATTAAAACTGGTTGTTTCGGATTGTGTGCTAAAGGTCCTGTTGTAATAATAAGACCTGAAGATGTTTTTTATGCAAATTGCAAACCTGAAGATTGTGAAGAAATTATTCAAACTCATATTATTGAGGGGAAAATAGTAAAAAGACTTTTAGTTAAAGATATAGATGGAACAAAAGTTCATAAATTAGATGATTTAAGTTTTTATAAAAAACAAAAAAGAATAGCTTTGAAAAACTGTGGCATAATTAATCCGGAAAATATAGATGAATACATTGCATTTAATGGATATGAGGCATTGGAGAGAGTTTTAAGAGAATATACTAAAGAAGAAGTAATAGATATAATAAAACGATCAGGGCTTAGAGGAAGAGGAGGAGCAGGATTTCCAACAGGACTAAAGTGGGAGTTGACTAAAAATGCTGATAGCGAACAAAAGTATGTTGTATGTAATGCTGATGAAGGTGACCCTGGAGCTTTTATGGATAGAAGTATATTAGAAGGTGATCCTCATAGTATTATAGAAGCAATGGCAATTGCTGGTTATGCAATTTCTGCAAATAAAGGTTATATATATGTAAGAGCCGAATATCCAATTGCAGTGCAAAGATTAAAAGTAGCGATAAAACAGGCACAAGAATATGGAATATTAGGAAAAAATATTTTTAAAACAAATTTTTGCTTTGATATAGAAATAAGATTAGGTGCTGGAGCATTTGTTTGTGGTGAAGAAACAGCTTTGCTAGAATCAATAGAAGGGAAGAGAGGTCAACCACGTGTAAAACCACCTTATCCAGCACAGAATGGTTTGTGGAATAAGCCTACATTAATAAACAATGTAGAAACATTTGCAAATATAGCACAAATAATTTTAAAAGGTGCTGATTGGTTTTCTGCTATAGGAACAGATAATTCAAAAGGAACTAAAGTCTTTGCTCTAGGCGGGAATGTTAATAATACAGGATTAGTAGAAGTTCCTATGGGGACAACATTACGTGAAATAGTTTATGATATTGGTGGTGGTATTCCTAATGGAAGAGAATTTAAGGCTGCACAAACAGGTGGTCCTTCTGGTGGATGTATTCCAAAAGAACA
>CAJKVD010000165.1 GCA_905203195.1 uncultured Clostridium sp.
AAAAATCATTAAAATTTTAATGATTTTTGCTCCGTCCCCGAATCAGCGCTCCGTCCCCGAATCATCTCCGTCCCCGAATCGTCCCCGAATCAGTGCTACTTTAAAGATATATGTATATTTTCAATTTTAGCATTAAGTTCACGAGAAAGAATATTCTGAATTTGAGAAATTTCCTCTTGCTTTAATTCTTGTGCCCCAATAATTGCACTAACACTTTCGCCATTAACAAAAACAACACACTTATTATATCCTTTTGTCGCAATCAAATTTTCACAAATCATAATACTATTTTTAGTATTATTAATTTTTTTTATTTCTTCAGAAGCTGATTGTTTTTGTGTTTCCAAAGCATTTATACCATTTAGCACATTCTCATATGATTCTATCATTTGAGAATACATTGTATCTCTTTCTAATCTTGACTTTGAAAAATAATCATCTGCTGATATATTAGCTGTCGCTTCTATCTCATTTGTTGCATTCAAATTATTTTGTTCTGGAACGTCGTTTGCTTGACTACTTACTAACCTTGCATCTCCTATATTTTCTGTTCCTGCCAATTCTTCTGCATTAGTAGTTTGTAAAATATCACCTATCTTATGATCTTTTGCTGTATAATTCAAATATCCAGCTGCTACCAACATAAACGCTATTACATAAAGCAAAACCTGATTCTTTTTTAAAAAATTCATATATACCCCTTTCTTGTTTTCTTCAACAGAAAACATATCATATTTTATATTTATGTTTTATTTATCTTATACTTATTTTATACTAACTAATACCCTATTGCATTTCAAAAACTTGAATTTTATGTGTTGCTAAACCTGTTACCGCTTCTACAGCTTGAATTATATTGGTTTTTATATCAATATTATTTGCACCTTTAGCAGTTATGATGGCACCTTCTATTTTAGGTTCAACAACCTTTTTAGTCATAGGCGTTTTTACACCCTCGTTTTCTTGATATATAATATCTTTTTGAGAATCTGTTTCTTGCACTTTTCTAACTCCCCCAGAAACATCTGTTTCTTCTGTTGTACTACTTTTAGAATTTTCATTATACATTGCAACAACCTCGCTAGATTCCGAATAATTTATAAAAACATTTACATCTCCAACACCTTGTATTTTGCTAAGTATAGATTCTAACTTTTGGGAGAGATTTTGCTCTTGTGGAACTTGCTCTATTTGAGTTTCAACCTGATTTACTGCTGCCAATTTTTTATTATTATCTACTTCTTTTATATCCTTTGATGCATTTTTATCATTCCAAATTAGATTTATAACCACAATTGTTATTATCAAAACTACAACAAAAAATACTAGATTTTCTATTTTCTTTCTGTTGTTACCTTCCTCTTTATCTTTCTCTATAAGTCTGTTTAATTTATCTTTAAACATTTTTCATTCACCTCATATTCTTTAATTAAAAAACTTTTAATATTAGATATGTCCTGTGCTGATAAATTTTCATCTTCATTTTTATTCTCTGTTTTATTCTCTCCTATCTGTACCTTTTTTATCTTTTGAACCTCTTTTACAAGTTTTTGCTGTATATCATTTTGTTTCTGATTTTCTTCTTTTTGAATTTCTTCATTTGATTTTTTTACTCTCAAAGTTATCTTATCTATATTTGTATCTTCTTCTATTTTTACATCAACTTTACAATTTTCTACTACATATCCTTGTTCTTCTACCTTTTTAATAATATCTTTTTCCAGTTCTTCTTTACAAATTTGCTTTAGCCTTGTATCCATTGATGTTTGGTTAATTGCTTTTGTAGATACTGTTTTGCTTTTATTATTTTCAATAACATTTTCCAATTCAAACGAAAAGTCCTTTTTTACAAATGGTGATATTATATTAAACAAAATATATAATCCCATAACTACTTTTATATATTTTTTTATTTTATTGTTTGGAAGTAACATTTCAAATAAAGAAACTATAACTACAGCTAAAGTTAAGTTTTTTGCCCACTCACTAAAATACCCTATCATTAGTATCCCTCTTTCTAATTTTTAACTCTTTACTTAAAAATCAAATTATCTATACATCATGCCACTATTAGAAATCTTTATAACAAGTGTTGTTCCAACAATCACCATAACTGAAATAGAACATAAAATTGCAAGTAGTACTTTAAAAATATCACCTATTTGTTCCAATAATTTTATTATTTTAGCATCTGCAATTGGCTCACTAACAGCTGCTAGCATTTTATAGCAAATTAAAAGTATCGCAATTTTCAAAATTGGCATAATACATATACCTATAATAATTATTACTCCAATAACACCAATAGCGTTTTTTAAAATAAGACAACAACCAAAAAAGTATCCACTGCATCGCCCAAAATCTTCCCCACAATTGGTATACTACTACTTACAATTGCTTTAGCTGTTTTTGCAGTTATTCCATCTATACTCCCTGACAAAGTTCCTTCTAAAGAAATCACTCCAACAAATATAGTCAAGATAATTCCTAATAGCCACACAATACCAGAATTAAATGTTTTTGCAATCCTATCTATTTGTAACTTATCACCTATTTTAGAGACAATACTAAGTGTAGCTATAATCAAAACTGCTGGTATTAAAAAACTTTGAATCATATTTCCTATAAAATTTATCATAAACAAAATTATAGGTTCTAAAACACTACTTGTTGTAATACTTCCTGTATACATCATTAAAGATATTAATATTGGTATCAAAGAATTCATAAATCCTAGTAAATTCACTGCTGTTTCTTTTACCATAGAAAT
>CAJKVD010000166.1 GCA_905203195.1 uncultured Clostridium sp.
TTGATTGTAAATATTAGCGTTCATTTGTTTTTAGATAAAAAAATGAGACATTCTCTCATATTTTTTTGGTGATGTCAGTAAGATAATCTAGAAGAAATTCATGGTCAGCTATAGTGTCTACTGATGCTTGATCAAGGGTATAACAAAATGTACCTAATGTGCAAGCTGAATATGAAGTTCTTGATAAAGGATTAATTTTATACTCAAGTTCTGGAACTCTATTAAAACACATTCTAGTTAAATGATTAAAGGCATATGTCAACATATCATTTCCTTTTTGGCCGCCATTTTTTAAATATCTTGTCATATCATTATTATAACAGTCTGAAGTAATTTTGGCATCAGCATTATCTATTTCTATATTGTCTATATCAATAATATCTATTTTACTTTGATTACTTTCCTTGCTACATAAAAAATTGGTAATATTACAATCAAAATAAAAGATACCATTGCTTGCGTAAGTAAAGAGAATTTCTCTTAGTTTTTTAAGCATGTCAAGTTTTTCATTATGAGAATGCTCATTTGACATCATGAAATTTTCTAGATCGCAATTTTTTGAGTACTTCATTGTGTATCCTGTAGATAAGTATTTTGAATTAACAATTATTTTAGTAGGTGTTATGGCAGAAGGTATTTTATCTTTGTTTTTATCTATGTAAAGTAATTTTTCTGTTTTATTTCTGACAATAGAATCACTTAAAGAAATATATTTTTTATACACTTCTAGATTACCTTTTAAGCGATATAGATTTGATTCCCCACCATATTCGAAGGGATACTCTTCTTTTTCTAGTTCTTCTTCATTTACGTAGTTAAGCATATTACCTCCCGATTTTTGAATAGATGCAGCCACAGTAATTTTGGCGATATAAGTTATATTTCTTTGAAAGTTCAATACTTCTTTTATAGCCATTTTTCTTTTTAAAGTCAGAATATAAATAGGTAGCAGATATTTCTTTATTAAGACTCTCCCCTATTTCATTTAACCAATTGGCGTTTTTGTAGGGACTTAGAGTTAGAGTTGTTGCGAAAAAGTCAAAGTGATGCTCAGAAGCATATTGGGCCGTTTTTTCTAGGCGTAATTTGTAGCATAAATAACAACGTTTACCTCGCTCTGGTTCATTTTCTAAGCCTTTAGCCATTTCCAAGAATTTTTCTTTTTCATAGTCTCCCGCTATTACTTCTATGGGATATTTTATCTTGAACTGTGCGGCAAATTTTTGAACTTCTGCTAGCCTTTTATCATATTCACTTTTACTAGTTATATTAGGATTATAATAAAAAATAGATATTTTAAAATTATTGCCAAGACGTTCTAAGCATGCTGATGAACATGGAGCACAACATGCGTGAAGGAGCAAAGTTTTTACCTTGCCTTCCATATTATTAATTTGTTCTTCCATTTTTAAATCGTAGTTCATGCTTACTCCTTTTTCATTCTTAATTAATTTTATATTTATGGCTACACCTCAATTGTCTGACATATTATATCATAAAACGGAAAAAAATACAACTTTAACTTAATTGGTTTAGTTTTTCATCATATTTTTGCAGTAATTGTTCTTTTTCATCTTCACTTATAAAAGCATGTCTTATAGCATCTTTATTCATTTTAACAAAGTCTTTGTAAGTAAAGTTTAGTTTTTGCGCTAGTTTTTCATATTCTGTTGTTAATGTGACATTAGATACTGTGTTGTTATCGGTATTTATAGAAACTAATATATTTGCATCATACAACTTTCTTACTGGGTGATATTTTATATCTTTTATGACATTAGTTTGTACATTGCTGGTTGGACAAATTTCTAATAGTATATCTTTTTGTCTAATTTCTTCTAATAGTTCTTTGTGAAAAATAGCATTTACTCCGTGTCCCAATCTCTTGGCTCCAAAATCTATAGCTGCCTTCATACTATCTTTTCCGTCTGCTTCTCCAGCATGAATGGTAAAAGGAATGTTCTTACCCTTAGCGTATGCAAATAAATTTTTATAATCAATAGTTTTATAAATAGATTCTGCTCCAGCTAAATCAAGAGCAACTACTCCTCTATTTAAAAATCTTTCAGCTAAATCTACTACTTTAATATTATCTTCTTCTTTATCACCACGCATCATACAAAGAATAAGATTCGTTTTAAGACTTTTTTTAGCTAACCCTTTAAGAACGCTTTCTACAACTTCATCTAAACTTAAACCTTTAAAAACATGTTTAAGAGGTGCAAATCTAATTTCAGCATAAATTACTCCGTCTTCTTCCAAATCAGCTGCAAGTTCCTCTGAGATTAATTCTAAATTCTTTTTTGTTTGCATAACCTTGCCAGGAATAAAAAACTTGGTTAAATAATCATTTAAATCTAAACATTTGTCATCAGCAATCATATTTTTTCTGGCTTCAGCAATATCTATTCCTAGTAATTTAGCCGCTGTTTCTGGTCTTACGGATCCATCTAGATGAAGGTGAAGTTCGACTTTTGGCATTTTTTTATAATTAAACATGTTTTTCCTCCTTATACATAAAACAATTTTTTTCATGTGAATTAATAATACCGATAGCTTGGAGATATGAATATATAATAGTTGTCCCTACAAACTTCATACCCCTTTTCTTTAGGTCTTTAGAGATTTCATCAGATAGTAGGGAATTGCTTTTGTTGGTTTCATAAATCGGAACTGAGGGAGCAAATTTATAGAGATAAGTAATAAAATTACCATATTCATCAATAATACTTTTAAATATCTTAGCATTATTGATACTTGCTTT
>CAJKVD010000167.1 GCA_905203195.1 uncultured Clostridium sp.
AAAATTTAGTGCTAATAAATAAAATTTTTTAAGACATTTTCAAAAATGATTGACATAACTTTATGATTATTATTACTCAATTTTTTATAATTAGAAAGATAATTTGAGCGATAACTTACTATTTTTATTGTCTGCCATTTTTTATTCCTACATAATATATTTTTTCTGTATAATTTTCTTTAAATTCTATTGATTCATTCTCATTCATGCTACTTACCTCCATTTCTAATCGTTCAATCGTTCAAAATATCGTTCAATCGTTCAACCATAGTATAACATTTTTATTATTTAATTTTTGTAATATTTGCTAAAGTATTTTGATTTACTTATTGTAATTTGTATCTAAAATCCAAGTATTTATAAGTTTTACCTGATTTTATTGTAAAAAGAGTTTAATTTCATTATTAAATTAAACTCTTAAATCATTTCTTATTCTTCTATTTTTTCAAAGAATTCTTTTCCAAGACCACATAAAGGACAAACCCAATCATCTGGTAAATCTTCAAATTTTACTGCTTCTACATTATCATCATAAATATATCCACAGGCTGTGCATTTATATTTCATAGTACACACCTCCTTTTTATTTTTTTATTAAATCTTCTGCCATTTTATATAATTGCAAACAATTTTCTTCTGAAAGTTTGGATTTAATTGTAACTACTGGTTCTATTATATCTATATTTTTCATTGTGTTCAATATCTCTTTCATACATTTTGCAGAATTTGGTGCCCAAGTTCCATTTTCGATCAATCCAACAATCTTATTTTGATAATTTTTTTCTTTTAAATTCAATAATAGGTTTCTCATTGGAGTAAATATTTCCATATTATATGTTGAAGAAGCAAATACAATTTTCCCATATCTAAATGCATTTTCTATTGCTTCTGACCAATCTTCTTTTGATAAATTCGATAAAACTACTTTGCTTATGCCTTTTTCTTCTAAGATTTCCTTTAACTTTTCACAAGCACTATATGTATTTCCATGAATTGATGCACAAGCTATATACACACCATCACTTTCAGCCTTATAGCTGCTCCAAATATTATATTTTTCAATATAATGTACTAAGTTTTCATTTAGTATTGGTCCATGTAAAGGACAAATTTTTTCTATATCTAAATTCATAACTTTTTTTAATAATGTTTGTACTTGTAAACCATATTTCCCAACTATATTAAAATAATATCTTCTGGCTTCGCAATCCCAATCCTCTTTGGTATCTAATGTTCCAAATTTACCAAATCCATCTGCTGAAAATAATATTTTTTCTTTTTCTTCATATGTCATCATTACCTCTGGCCAATGTACCATTGGTGCCATAATGAATTTTAATTTATGGTTTCCTAAGTCTAAAATTTCTCCTTCTTTTACTTCAATTTTTTTTGAGTCTAAATTTTGTATATCAAAAAATTGAGGTAAAAAGGTAAAAGTTTTCGAATTTCCAACTAACTTTATATCTGGATATTTTTTCATTAAAGTATTTATATTGTAAGCATGGTCTGGTTCCAGATGTGAAATAACTAAATAATCAGGTTTTCTGCCATTTAATGCTTTATCTAAATTTTCAAGCCATTGATTTGTTCTTCTTTTATCAATTGTATCCATTATTGCAATTTTTTTATCAATTATTATGTATGAATTATATGCTACTCCATTTGGCACATTATATTGATTCTCAAATAATTCAATATCTTTATCATCTGCTCCGATATATATTATATCATCAGAAATGATAATATCTTTCACTTTTATCACAGTCCTTTCTATGTAATAAATCTCACACCAAAAGTTTAATTTATCTATATTTATTCAACTTCTTTTGACCAAAGTCCATGTTTATTACAAAAAGAATAAATTTTACTTCCTTTAACATATGGAAATATTACACAGGCTTCTTCACCTGGCAATAAAAATTTCTTTATAATTTTATTATTTGCTAACATTGCAATCCATTCTATAAAATGATCTTCCTCCATAACATGGTTAACCTTTACGATTATATGATTATCTATTGCTTCATAGTTTGGTACATGTTTTTCAAAAGATGCGTCTACACTATTTGGAGCTAATTCTATCATTTCTTCACCGCAACATTTAATACTACAATTATCACTAGTACAATCTTTTATGACTTCAACTAAAGCTTGACATTTAGAACATCTTTTTATTACTAATTCTTTTTTCATAAATTCCCTCCATATTAATTTATATTTCTCATAAGAATAGTTTTCCTATATTTTAATAATTTTCAGCTTTAATTTCGAAATATGCTTTTGGATGGCTACATACAGGGCAAACTTCTGGAGCTTTTGTTCCAACAACAATATGTCCACAATTTCTACATTTCCATATTTTAACTTCTCCTGCTTCAAACACTTTTCCATCTTTTACATTTTCTAATAATTTTAAATATCTTTCTTCATGTTCTTTTTCAATTTTGCCAACTTCTTCAAATAAGTATGCAATATGGTCAAAACCTTCTTCTTTAGCTATTTTAGCAAATTCAGCATACATATCTGTCCATTCATAATTTTCTCCATCAGCAGCAGCTTTTAAGTTCTCAGCTGTTGTTCCAATTTCTCCACCATTTAATAATTTAAACCACATTTTTGCATGTTCTTTTTCATTATCAGCTGTTTCTTGGAAAATTGCAGCTATTTGTTCATATCCTTCTTTTTTTGCTTTACTAGCAAAATATGTATATTTATTTCTTGCCTGGGATTCTCCGGCAAAAGCCGTCATT
>CAJKVD010000168.1 GCA_905203195.1 uncultured Clostridium sp.
ATTAATTTTGTGAATACTCCTCCATATGTTTCAATACCTAATGATAATGGTGTTACATCTAGTAATACTAAATCTTTAACATCTCCTGATAAAACACCACCTTGGATTGCTGCACCTATTGCAACACATTCATCTGGGTTGATTCCTTTATCTGGTTCTTTACCTGTTATTTTCTTAACCATTTCTTGTACTGCTGGAACTCTTGTAGAACCACCAACTAATAATACTTTGTGGATGTCATTTGCTGTTAATCCTGCATCTTTTAATGCTTGGTTAACTGGTCCTGCTGTACCTTCTACTAAGTCATGAATTAACTCTTCAAATTTAGCTCTTGTTAAAGTTATATCTAAGTGTTTTGGTCCTGTACTGTCAGCTGTAATGAATGGCAAGTTAATTTGAGTTTGTTGAACTCCTGATAATTCAATTTTAGCTTTTTCTGCTGCTTCTTTTAATCTTTGCATTGCCATTTTATCTGTTTTTAAATCAATTCCATTTGATTTTTTAAATTCAGAAACTAGGTATTCTATAATTGCATTATCAAAGTCATCTCCACCTAAGTGTGTGTTACCACTTGTTGATAAAACTTCAAATACTCCATCACCAATGTCTAGTATAGATACATCAAATGTTCCTCCACCTAAATCGTATATTAATATTTTTTGGTCTTGCTCTTTGTCCATTCCATATGCTAAAGCTGCTGCTGTAGGTTCATTTATAATTCTTAGTACTTCTAGTCCTGCAATTTTACCTGCATCTTTTGTTGCTTGTCTTTGACTATCATTAAAGTATGCAGGTACTGTTATAACTGCTTGTGAAACTTTTTGTCCTAAATAATTTTCTGCATCTGCTTTTAATTTTTGTAAAATCATTGCTGAAATTTCTTGTGGTGTAAAGCTGTCTCCTTCTATTTTTACTTTTTCTGCTGTTCCCATTTTTCTTTTTATTGAAATAACAGTATTATCTGGATTTGTAACAGCTTGACGTTTTGCTATTTGTCCAACTAGTCTTTCTCCATTTTTAGAAAATGCTACAACTGATGGTGTTGTTCTATTTCCTTCTGCATTTGGTATAACTACTGGTTCTCCACCTTCCATAACTGCTACACATGAATTTGTTGTTCCTAAATCAATTCCTATAATTTTTCCCATTTTGAATTCCTCCCTAAATTTTTTATATTTTAAAATTAATAACTATATTGCCACAGCAAGATGCTGCTACTTATATTTTTATAAATTGATTAAAAGTGATAATGTTTGCATTTTTTAGCTAAATTATAAGCTGAAGTCGTACGAGTGTACGTCGAAGTTTATAATTTAAATTGAAAACGTGAAGATTATTGCTTTTAATCGATTTAATTAGCTACTACTACCATAGAATGTCTAATTACTTTGGTGCCTATTTTGTAGCCTTTTCTATATTCTTGAACTATTTCTTTTTCGCCTTTAGTATCATCTTGTATGCTGCTTACTGCTTCATGAACCTCTGGATCAAAAGTTTCTCCTAAAGCTTTTATTTCTTCTACTCCCTTTGATTTTAGAGTATCTTTAAATTGCTTTAGTACAAGTTCAATTCCTTTTTTATATTCTTCATCTTTTGTTTCTATTTTTGCTGCATTTTCTAAATTGTCCAATATTGGTAGCATTACTTCAACTATATCTCCTAATATTGAATTATATAAGTTGTCTCTTTCTTTTTGACTTCTTTTTTTATGATTTTCAAATTCTGCTAATATTCTTTTATATCTATCTGTTATATCGTCTAATTCTTGTTTTAGCTTTTGCATTTCTTTTTCTTGTATATTTTCAACTTTTTCTTCTTTTTTTATTTGTTCATTATTTTCATTTTTCTCTTTTTCAGACATTTTATACCTTCTTTCTAAGATATTTACATATCTTCTTCATTTAATTTTTTGTTAATATATTTCATAACAGAGATAACTTTTGAATAGTCCATTCGCTTTGGACCTATTATTCCAATTGTGCCAAGGTCTTTGTTTCCTACTTTATGTTTAAATGTTATTATGCTGAAGTCTTTTAGTTGTTCTCTTTCGTTTTCGTCTCCTATATATACATTGATGTCTTTTGCAAATCCAGAGTCTAACATGTCTGCCATTAATTCTTTTTCATCTATTATATTTATAAAGTTTTTGGCTACTTCTAAGCTGTTGAATTCTGGTAAATCAAATGATTTATTAGCTCCTTCTAAATAAAGTTGTCTTTCTTCTTTTAATACTTTTTTTATTTGTTCTATTATTGGTTTTATTACTTTTACGCTGTATTTCATTTCATTTATTAAATATTTTTCTAATGGAACATCTATTATTTCTAGTGGTTGACCTTTTAATTTTTTATTGAACATGTAATTTATTGTTTCGACTTGCTTGTCTGATATATCTTCATCAAATTTGATTATTGTTTCTTTTACCATTCCACTATTTGTTAATATAACAGCCATTAACATTCTTTGTCCTAATTTTACAAATTTTATTTCTTCTATAGTTTGTGTATCATTCCCTGGCCCAATGGCTACTGTTGTGTAATGTGTTATTTCTGATAGTGTAGATGTTGCGATTTTTGTTAATTCTTCTATTTCGTTTACTTTTGTTTCTAGTTTTTCACTTATATATTTTATTTCTTCTATACTTATATTATCATCTCTTAATAACTCATCTACATAATATCTGTATCCTTTTTCTGATGGGATTCTTCCACTTGATGTGTGCGTTTTTTCTAAGTA
>CAJKVD010000169.1 GCA_905203195.1 uncultured Clostridium sp.
CATATAATAGAAAATTCATATTTATTTTACAACTATATTGTAAATTTTATTTTTAACATAAATTTCCTTAACAATTGATTTATCACCTAATTTACTATCAATTGTATTATGAACTTTTTCTTTAACTAAATTTTCATCTTCATCTTTTTCAATTTGAATAGTAGCTTTTAATTTTCCATTAAATTGAATAGGCAAGGTGATTTCATTAGAAACAGTTTTGGCTTCATCATATTCTGGCCAGCTTTCATAAGCAATGGTATTAGTATGACCAAGTACTGCCCACAATTCCTCTGTAATATGTGGAGCAACTGGGTTTAATAATTTTAGGAAACCTTCTGCATATTCAATAGGGAAGGTACCACCATTATTAACTGATTTTGTTACAGTATTTATAAAAATCATCATTTGGGAGATTGCAGTATTGAAGTTCATAGTTTCATAATCATTAGTAACTTTTTTAACAGTAAAATTATAAACTCTTTCTAAATCTGTATCATTAGATTTTTCTTGAGATAATTTACCAGATTCAGTATATAATCTCCAAACTCTATCCAAGAATTTACGGCTACCATCAATACCATTAGTATCCCAAGGTTTAGCAGCATCAATAGGTCCCATAAACATTTCATAAACTCTTAAACTATCTGCACCATATTGTTTAACCATATCATCAGGATTAATAACATTACCTTTTGATTTGCTCATTTTTTCGCCATTAGGACCTAAAATCATACCTTGATGACGTAATTTTGCAAATGGTTCTTTTACAGGTGAGATACCTTTTTTATATAAAAATTGGTTCCAAAATCTTGAATATAAAAGATGTCCTACAGCATGTTCTGGACCACCCATATATAGATCAACAGGCATCCAATGTTTTAAAAGTTCTTTATTTGCAAGTTCTTCTTGATTATGTGGATCAATATATCTTAAGAAATACCAGCTTGAACCAGCAGAACCAGGCATTGTGCTTGTTTCTCTCTTAGCAGGTTTACCATTAAAAGTAGTATTTACCCAATCTGTAGCTTTATCTAAAGGTGAAGCACCTGTTTTAGAAGGACTATAATCTTCAAGTTCAGGTAAAACTAAAGGTAATTCGTTTTCTGGTAATGTTTTGATTTTATCATCAACAAAAACTACTGGAATTGGTTCACCCCAATAACGTTGTCTTGCAAAAATCCATTCACGTAATTTATAATTGATTTTTCTAGTACCAATTTTATTATCTTCAAGCCAAGCAATCATTTTTTGCATAGCTTCTTTTTTGTCTAATCCATTTAAAAATTCAGAATTGATGTGTGTACCATCTTCTGTAAAAGCTTGTTTAGAAATATCTCCACCTTCCAAAACAGGAATAATTTCTAATCCAAATTTTGTGGCAAACTCATAATCTCTTTGATCATGTGCAGGAACAGCCATTATAGCACCTGTACCATAAGAAACTAAAACATAATCTGAAATCCAAATAGGGATTTTTTTGTTATTTACAGGATTAATAGCATAGCTTCCAGTAAATACACCAGTTTTTTCTTTACTTAATTCAGTTCTTTCCAAATCAGATTTTGAAGCAGCCAATTTTATATAATTTTCAACATCTGCTAATTGTTCAGGTGTTGTAATTTTTTTAACAAGTTCATGTTCTGGAGATAGAACACAATATGTAGCTCCAAATAGAGTATCTGGTCTTGTTGTAAAAACTTTAAAATCTAAATTATCAAAACCATCAACTTTAAAATCAAGTTCAGCACCTTCTGATTTACCAATCCAATTACGTTGAATTTCCTTAGTAGATTCAGGCCAATCAATCTCATTTAAGCCATCTAGTAAGCTCTCAGCATATTTTGGAATATCCAAAACCCATTGTTTCATATTTTTACGAACAACAGGGAAACCGCCTCTTTCACTTTTACCATCGATAACTTCATCATTTGAAAGAACGCATCCTAAACCTTCACACCAGTTAACAGGCATTTCTACTAGTTTTGCTAATCCTTCTTTGTATAATTGAATAAAAATCCATTGAGTCCATTTATAAAAATCAGGTTCACAAGTTGAAACTTCTTTGTCCCAATCAAAAGAAAATCCAAGCATTTTCAATTGTTTAGTAAAAGTCTTAATATTTTGTTTAGTAAAACCTGCAGGATGATTACCAGTCTTAATAGCATATTGTTCAGCAGGAAGGCCAAAAGAATCAAATCCCATAGGATGTAAAACATTATAACCTTGCATTCTTTTCATTCTTGATATTATATCTGTTGCAGTATACCCCTCTGGATGACCAACATGAAGACCTTGTCCAGATGGATATGGAAACATATCTAATGCATAATATTTTGGTTTTGAGAAGTCCCACACGTCTGTTTTAAAAGTATGATAATCTTCCCAATATTTTTGCCATTTTTTTTCTACTTCTAAATGATTGTAAGTCATTTTTATCACATTCCTTTCATGATGCATAATTTTACACTATTATATACTTTAAACATCAAAAAATCAACTGATTTTAACAATATTTTAGGTGTTTTTGGGGCCGGGGCAAAAAAACACCTAATGCTTTCGGGGACGGAGTCAAAAAACATCAGCAAGGATTTAGGGATTTTATAAACAGAGTCAAAAATATCTAATAAAAATAAAAATGTAGGTAAAAAGTAAAATTAAGATAAAAATTTTTTTAAAAGGAATATTAATTTTCAAACTTAACAAAAAAATTCT
>CAJKVD010000170.1 GCA_905203195.1 uncultured Clostridium sp.
ATTATAATAATACTACAATAATTCTAAGGAGGTAATAAATGAATTATACATATATATCAAATTCTACTGAAAACACTCTAATTTTTGCCAAAAATCTTGCTGCAAAATTAAAACCAAAAGATATAATTGTATTAACTGGCGAACTTGGCAGTGGTAAAACAAAATTTGTAGAAGGAATTCTATCTTACTTCAATTTACAAGACGAAATATCAAGCCCAACATTTACAATTGTAAATGAATATCAAACAACAAAATTTCCAATTTATCATTTTGATGTATACCGCCTTTCTGACAGCTCTGAATTTTATGAAATTGGTGGAGAAGAATATTTTGATAATGGTATTTGCTTAATAGAATGGGGCGAATTAATTAAAGACGCTCTACCAAAAGATTTTATACATATCACATTCGAAAAAAATAACGAAAAAGAAAATTATCGTACTTTAAACATAGATACTTATGGCACACGTTTCAATTGCTATTTTTCAGAATTAAAACCCAACAATTAAAATTACTTTTAATAATTGGGCTTTAATTATATATACTAATTAACCTTGATCATAACTATTAACTGCATCTTCTAAACCTGGGAATAATGCTTTTTTTAAATTATCATCAACCATTACTTTCCATTTTCCATCTTGTTTTGTTACTGTAATAGTTTGTGTTGATGTTAATGTTCCTGAATCTTTATTTTTTAATTCTTCCATTAAATATTGTTTTGCTTCTTCATCAGAAGGATTTTCATTACTTAATACTTTTTGAACTATTTTTTTAGTAAAGTTTTGAATAACAGTTTTATAGTTTCTATTTGTTATTTCTACTTCAATTTTTGCTTCATCACTACTTTTTTCAATTTTCTTTATATTCCATTGTAATTCTTCAAATAATACAGCATCATCTTGACTTGCATTTTCACCTGACTGCTCATCATTTGCACTTCCTAATGCAGGAATATTTATTAATTCATTATAATCAACATATTTTGTTACATCTTGCATTTTCCCTGCCTTTAGATCTCTAAACATTTCCTCTAAAGCTCTTGCTGGTGAAGGCAAAGCTACTAATATTATTCCTATTACTAAAGCTAATATTATTACAACTGCTAAAAATCTTGCAAATATCTTTCTTTTTTTGCCTTTTTCTTTAACTGGCTTTTCTTTTTTTGCTTTTTCCCTTACAGAATTTGATTTACTAGGTTTGCTTTTTTCTGATTTTACATCCTTTTCTCTAACATTTTCCTTTTTTGGGTTTTGTTCAACCTTTGTAAATTTTGGTTCTTCTTTTTTTATCTCTTCTTTTTCGTTTTCTGCCATGACAATTCCTCCTTTTATTTTTATGACTAAATTATATACTAGTTAATATATTTTTGCAAGTATTTTTTATAAACTATTATTAATTCCATTTGCCACAATATCTTTCATATTTTCTATTAATTCATCAATTTCTTTTGGAGTAACTATCAAGTTATACTCCTTAGGCATCAAAACTTCTTTGATTTCATTGTAATTATCTTCATTTTTCAATTTATTTAACATATCATTAGATTCCGCATTTTCTTGAAGTTTTTTTATCAATAAATCCAAACTATCTTTTACAAGTACAGCAGTTTCTACAACAGTAGGTATTCCGAACAGCTATTACTGGTATATTTAATGTTCTTTTACTTATCTCCGCCCTAGTATTTCCAACTCCTGCACCAGGAACAATACCTGTATCTGATATTTGTATTGAACTACTAATTCTCTCTATACTTCTCGAAGCCAATGCATCAATTACTATTAAAAGTTTTGGATGTATATTATCCACAATCCCCTTTAAAATCTCCAAAGTTTCAATTCCTGTTGTTCCCAATACACCTGGAGATATAGCACTTATTTCTCTTGTCCCCTCTTCTACATATTGTGGTAAATATTTTATCACATGTCTTGTTACTTCTATTTCATTTATAACCTTTGGCCCTAAACTATCTGGTGTTACATATATATTCCCTAACCCAACAACTAAAGTTGCTCCTTGTTTATCTGTGTGTATATCTACAATTTTCTTTAATTCATTTGATAACACTTCTATAGCTTTTGATATTTCTTCCTCTCCGTGCTATCTTTAGATTTTTAACATCCACTGTTACATAGTTTCCTATAGGTTTTCCTATTGCATTCTCCCCTTCTTCATTTATTATTTTTACTCTTTCGATTATTATATTTTTATTTACTTCCTCTTTTTCACTTTCGATTCCTGAAATTTCATTTTCTATCTGATTTGCTTTTTTGTATATGTCTCTTCTTTCAGATGCTAAATCTGTTCTAAAATTAATCATAAAAAAACCTCGCTTTCTATTTTTATTATTTCGATTACGAGATTTTTTATTCATTTTACTAAGTTTTTGGAAATAAATGATTTACATTAACATTCTTCTATATCGAATTTTTCTGCAGAAGGTATTCGTGGTAATCCAGGCATAGTCATAATTTTGCCAGCCAATGCCACAACAAAACCAGCACCTGCTTTTAGTTCAACATCCCTTATATGAATCTTATATTTCCCTTTATCTTGCAGGTTTTTCGCATCATCAGATAATGAATATTGTGTTTTAGCTATACAAACAGGCAAATTAGAATATCCTAATTTTTCGAATTTTTCTATATTTTCAATTGCTTT
>CAJKVD010000171.1 GCA_905203195.1 uncultured Clostridium sp.
TATGTACAAAGTGTGTATATTATGAGCGACAAGATTAACTATGCAAATTGCATGAAAAGAAAATGTGAACAATGCAGATATTATGATTATTGCTTTAGATATAGACCGAGAAAGGAGAATGAAAATGTATTTGAAAGTAAAAGCAAAGAAAATAAAAAATTTGAGTGTAAAAATAGCTCAAGCAAAAAATAATCTAGTTGTAAATATATTAAATAAAAAAGGATACGAATGTGATAATTCACAAATAGGTCAAATAAAAGCAAATAGAAAATTAAATTCAGAACAGAAAAAAGTAATATTAGAAAATCAAAACGAAAAAGTATCAAAAATTGGAAGTTACTATGTATGGGAAGCAGATGTTATAGTAAAGATAGTAGACAAAGTAACAGGAAAAGAGGTATAAGACTATGTGGAACATATTTTTAGGAATAATATTAAGTTGTTTAGGAGTAATAGCAATAGCATTTACTCTTTTTATTTTTGTTACAATAATAGATGTAATGATAAAACAGTTTAAAAGAAAATAGAAGAAAGAGAGGTAATCTTATATGACAGATGCACAAAAAAGATTTTGTGATGAGTATTTAATAGACCTTAATGCGACAAGAGCATATAAGGTTGCTTATCCTAATTGTAAAAAAGATGAAACAGCAAGAGCAAATGGAAGTAGACTGCTAACAAAAGCTAACGTCCAAATATATGTATCAGATAAAATAAAAGAACGAGAACAAAGAACAGAAATAACACAAGATATGGTAATAAAAGAATTAGCAGCAATAGCTTTTTCAAAGGCAAGTGATTATGCAAAATTAAAGAAGATGAAAAGAAATGTACCAATATTCGATGGAGAAGATATAGTTGATTATAAGGAAGAAGAATATACTGGAATAGAGTTTACACCTACCGATGAATTGACAGAAGAACAAAAAAAGGCATTATCTGGAATAAAAGAAGGCAAATTTGGAATACAAGTAGATTCATGTGATAAAGTTAGAGCTCTTGAATTGTTAGGAAGACATTTAGGAATATTTAATGACAAAATAGATGTAAATGTTAAAGAAAAAGAAGAAAAGAAAAATGCTATATCTGACATATTAAATCAAATGCAAAGTGCAGATGATGTGTAATGTTGAAATTAAGTCAAAAATATAAAGAGTTTTTACAAACAAAATGCAAGAGAGAGTTTTTAGAAGGAACAACTGCAGCAGGGAAGACAACGGTAGGAATATTTAAGTTTATGTGTATGGTTGCTGATTCTGATAAAAAATATCATATTATTGCAGGTGATGATGTAGGAACAGTAGAAAAAAATGTAATAAACTCTGAAAATGGTTTACTGGAACAATTTGAAGATATAGCAGAGTATTGGCCAAAAGGAAAAGATAAAATAAGATTACCACATATAAGATATGATACAAATAAAGGTGAAAAGATAATATATGTATGTGGTTATGGTGATAAAAAAAGATGGAAAAAAGTCCTAGGTGGACAAGTTGGCTGTGTATATCTTGATGAAGTAAATTTAGCAGATATGGAGTTTATGAGAGAAGTTACACATAGATGTAAATACATGATGACAACATCAAACCCAGATGATCCATCATTAGATATTTATAAAGAATTTATAAATAAAAGTAGGCCAATACCTAAGTATGAACAAGATTATCCAACAGAATTACTAAAAGAACTAAAAGAACCACATGTACAAGGTTGGGTACATTGGTATTTTACATTTTATGATAATGCAGCATTAACCAAGGAAGATATACAAGAAAAAATAGATGCAACACCAATTGGAACTAAGATGTATAAAAATAAAATACAAGGACTAAGAGGAAAAGCAACAGGTCTATGCTTTAATTTACAATCTAAAAACATAATAACAGTAGAAGAAGCAAAGAAAATGAAATTCAAACTATTTTCTATTGGTTGTGATACATCATACTCAAAAGAGAGCCACGACAAGGTAACATTAGAGGGAATAGGCATAACAATAGATAATAAATGTGTTTTATTGAAAGAAAGAACTTTTAATAATAGAGATAGAACAATACCATTTGCACCATCAGATATGGTTCAATGGATTGTTGAATTTATGGAAGAGTTCAAAAATGAATGGGGATTTGCAAGAACTTGTTTTATAGATAATGCAGACCAAGGAACAATAATGGAAGCAAACAAAGCAAAAAGGCAAAATGCTTTAGTATATAACTTTGAAAATGCATGGAAAAAAACAAAAATAATCACTAGAGTTCAACTACAAGAAAGTTGGTTGAACACTGGTGATTTTTTAATTGTTGAAACTTGCAAAGATTATATAGATGAATGTAATAAATATTCATTTGATGAAGATAATCAACCTGAGGATGGCAATGACCACTCAATAAATGGTTGTCAATATGCTTGGTTACCACACAAAAAGAAAATTGGTAATTGGGAAGTAATAAAGAAATTGATTAAAGATGAAAGCGAGGAATAAAAAAGAATGAAAGTAATGATTAGCCAACCTATGAGAGGCAAAACCAATGAACAGATAAGACAGGAAAGAGCTGAACTAGTACAAAAATTAGAAAATAAAGGATATGAAGTGCAGAAAAATAAACTACGTTGACGAGGGCTTTG
>CAJKVD010000172.1 GCA_905203195.1 uncultured Clostridium sp.
AAGAAGATGTTGCATATTTGATAATAGAGTTTTTAGTTCATATCTTTGCAATTCTGTTATTGAAGATGCAAAGTTGTTTTGAAGCATTCCAGCAGTTATGCGTTCTTCAACTAATTGAAGTTCTTGTTCATAAGAGGGATGACGTTCTTCATCAATTCCATGGTAATTTAAATCAATTATTCCTTGTAAAATTTGTTTTTTAAAGTTAAGAAATGTTTTTTCCGAAATGAATTCATTTATTTTTGGCTTTGAAACTGTTATAAATTCAGTGTATTTTTTATCTTTTTCAACTAGGGAGTCAATTGATTCACAAAAGTCAGGATCATTTTTATTAGGTAAATTAGCATTGTTTGGATCATCATATTTGCCAGGTTCATAAGTAAGTAATACAGGCTCCTTAAAATGATCTAAAACTATTGTTGCTGCTTGAATATCTTTAGTTGTTGGATCTGTTGAAAAATATTTTTGTAATGTTTCTAAAGTTATAGGTTCATCTGAATTAATATTCTTAGAGACGTTTGCAAGACTTTTTTCGAATTCTTTTTGTATGTTTTTTATATAACTGATGTCACTTTTTGTACGGAAAGGTATGCGCACTACTAAATTTGGGTACAATTTTTTATATGATAAATAAATTGCAGCAGCAAGATAACACATATATTCTTTGGCTCCAACAGAATTTTTGTCTTGATAAGTATCTAAATAAGAAGAAACTGTTTTGTGCAAAAATTCTTGTTGATTTTGCAATTCGGTTCTGTCTAAATTCTTCTCGTCTGATATTTTTAATGATTCTAAAAAACTATTTATTTCTTTTTTCATACATTATCTCCTTTTTATTATTATCGACTAATATCATTTTCTAAAATTTTTTTAAGTTGTGGTTGTAATACAGGTAAAAATGGTTCGTTTTCTTTGTTGTCAATTATAGAGTGTAATTTTTTTGTGTACTCTGGGTTGTTTTTTAATAGTGTGTTATAATAATGATGCAAATTTTTTCTCATATTGTACCTTTCTATATATCCATTAAATTTGTAAATAGTATAGCTTGGAGATATATTTTTAAAGGATTTGATATATTTTTTTGAAAGTTGTTTATTAATATTTTTAGGTAAATTCATAAGATGCCTTTTTTTGCCAGGTAATGCATCATGACTTTTAACTGATAAGTAATCAATAGAAGAAGAAAGGTCTTGTAATTCACTTATCCAATGGTTAAGTTTAGAACTTTCAATTGAAAAATGCATTGATGTATATCCTTTTTCTTCGGAAAAAAACTTTTGACGATTTGGGTTTAAGTGCACACCAAGTTTTTTTAGATTTTCTGATTTTTCAAAAATTTCTTCGATAGCATATTCACCAGCTATAGTATTTAATAAACTATTTAGATTTTTTAATGCAAATTCAGTTGTTTCAAACTCTAACTTTAATTCGTTTAAATCAAAATTATTATTTTGTGAATGATTATTTATGGTTTTTTGTAAAATATAATAATTATTCGCTAGTGTGTTTCGTCTTTCTAATATTTGGTTAAAATTGCAGCAATCATTTAAGTATAGCAAATAGCGTTCTAAATGTAATATTTTTTTGTGCGCGATACTGTTTTTTTCTTGGTCATTTTCTAAGTCGTGATTTTTAGAATAGCATTGTTTTTGTAAATCAAATAATTTTTTTTGGTATCTTTTTTCTTTTTCTTCACATGTTTTAATAAAGCTAGGGGAAATTTTAAAATCTTCTGGAATATGTTTAATAACTATTTTCATTCCAATTATATCATAATGGATATATGGATTAAAGTTAGAAACATATTTTGTCGTTTTATCATTTTTTATAGAAGAATCTTTTAAAATATTCCTAGTAAAACTATTTTGAGATTTATATCTATATTTAAAAATCATATCTTTTCCAAAATATTTTTCAAATTCTTTTCCTAGTGTTGAAAACACAATATCAGTATAATTTTGATATTCTGGAGTTTTTAATAAATTGAATAAAGATTGATTTAAATTTTCAAACATTGGTACAGACAAAGAAGCTCTAAATAAATCATATTTATTAGACATACATATCACTCCCATAGAAAAAGTATACCATAAATTGTAAAAAAGGGCAAGTTTCGTTGTATTTTTTAACATTTTATGATATACTAAAAAAGTATTTTAGCGGAAATAGGGAAGGAATGAATAGTAAAATGAAAAAACCAGAATTGTTAGCCCCAGCAGGGTCATTTGAAAAAGCAAAAATAGCATTTTTATATGGAGCAGATGCAGTATATTGTGGAACTTCATCATTATCATTAAGAACAAGAGCAGACATGGAAAATGAGGATTTAATAAAAACCATAAATTATGCACATAGTATAGGAAGAAGAGTATATGTAACAATAAATATATTTGCATGGGATGATAAATATGACGAGATAGTAGAAATGGCTAAAATTTTAAATGAAATAAAGCCAGATGCTGTAATAGTAGCAGATGGAGGAGTAATGGAGGTAATAAAGCAATATGCGCCAAATATTGATATACATGTTAGTACACAAGCAAATATTGTAAGTTTACATGCTGCAAATTTCTGGTATAAAAATGGTGGAAAGAGAATGATTCTTGCAAGAGAATTAAACA
>CAJKVD010000173.1 GCA_905203195.1 uncultured Clostridium sp.
AAACAAGAATGTGCTGAAGGTGAAATTACAGTAGATGATATGTTAAAAAGGATAGAAGTATTTGAAAATAGAAAAAAAGTTGGTAAAAAAATAGAAAAATTAAAAAATGAAAATTGAATTTGCCAGACGTCTGGCAAATTTGTGAAAAATATGATAAAATACGCATAGATATTAAAAAATAGAGATTAGAATTGAGAAAATGAGGTGTAGAAATAAATGCATAAAAGAGAGTTAAATATAATTGTTAACAAGGAAGATAATGCAATAAAAAGGGGAGATTTTTTTGAAGAAATAGTTTCAAACATATTTAAAACTCAAAGATATACTATAAAAGAAAGAGTTAATTTTACTGGAATGGAGATAGACTTAATAGCACAACATATAGATAGAAAAAATGAAATTGTGTACATAGAATGTAAAGCTAGACAAAGTTTAGAAGCAAAAGATATAAAAAGTTTTGCATTTAATACAAAATTTAAAGATGCACAGTATGGATATTTTTTATCTACTACAGATTATGCACATCAAGTTGCAGGACTAATAGAGGAAATGAATCAAAAGAAAGAATATAATAATTTATATTTTTGGGGACCTACAAAAATAATTGAATTATTAGAAGATGCAAAAATAATTAAAGAAGTTGATATAAGTAAATATAAAGATTTTAGATTTGTTAAAGAGATACTAGTATACTCTTATTTTGGAATATATAGAGTTTTTATTATGCAAGAAAATACATTGAATAATCAATTTACAGTAATGGATGCTAAGACAAATAAGATTGTAGAAGATGAAGAAAAAATCGAATTAATTTATAATCATATTGAAGAAATAAAGGATTTAGAATATGTGAATATTGAAAATGAAAAGATTCCATATGACTTATTATCTGAGCAACAACCAGTAGAGAAAGTGGCAGAACTAAAACAAAGTGATAATTGGTTTGATTATTTACCAACAGCAGGAAAACATTTTGTAGGAAGAAAAGATTTAATAGAAGATTTCTTTGGCTTTTTAAATAGTGTAAGAAATAATGAAACTGACAAAAGGGTATTTTATATAGATGGAAAATCAGGATGGGGAAAAAGTTCATTTATTTCTGCAATCAGAGATAAAAGTAAAAATAGATATAACAAAAAGAAATTTTTTATTTTTGCAGTAGATACAAGAAGTGCTTCAACTAATAACTTTATAGGACTTTCATTGAAGAAAATGATAGAAAAATCAATAGCTGAAAATTTTATAAATAAGGAATCACAAAGCACGCAAGTTGAAATTGGATCTAACTATGATATATTAAATTCTAGTTATATTGAAGAATTAATTAAATATTTAAAAGATAATAATAAATATTTAATTCTGATATTTGACCAGTTTGAAGATATTTTTAAAAAGGAAGATATTTTTAAAGTATTTTATAAATTTTTAACTGATATTAATAATTTATGTGGAAATATATTATTAGGGTTTTCCTGGAAAACAGAAATTAATGTTCCAATAGATAATGAGGCATATTATTTATGGCAAACAATGAAAGAATATACTTTTTCAATTAGTATGAGAGAATTTGATGCAAGTGAAGTAAATGGAGTTATAAATCAACTACAAAATTCTATAGGGAAAAATTTAGATCCAAATATCAGGAGAAGGATAGTAGAAGGCTCACAAGGATTTCCATGGTTAACAAAAAAGTTATGCATACATATGTATAATCAAATTAAAAGTGGAAAAACTTTTGAAAATTTATTAGAGCAAGAACTTAATATTAAGGCTTTATTTGAAAAAGAATTAGAAGATTTAAACTCAAATGAAATAAAAGCGTTAAAATACATTGCTAAAAGAGCTTTCGATGGGAATATGTTTGATGCTACAGAAATAGATGATGTAATTGACAATCAATTACTAATGGCTCTAATTAATAAGAGATTAGTTATACAATCTGGTACAAAATATAATATATATTGGGATATATTCAGAGATTACCTTGTTACAGACGATATACCTTTAATAGGAGAAAGTTATCTGTTAAGACAACATCCAGTGACGTGTCTAAATATGTTTTTATTATTTAAAGGAGAAATAAAACAAACTCCATATCAATTATCTAAGAAGATTGGAAATCTATCAGAAAAGAGTACAGACAATGTAATGCGTGAATTGATTAATTTAGGGTTAGTAGTAAAAGAAGGTAATTACTACAAAGTTGTCTGTGGAAATAATGAGATTACAAAGGATTACTTTGTGAAATTTATGAGGGAGAAATTTCAAAGATATACTCCATATTTGAAATTGCAGAGACTAAATCAAGAAAATATAACAATTGGACAGATTGAAAAAATATTTAAAGATACATTTAAAGGTAATAATTTCAAAAATAGAACATGGGGAACTTATATAAGGATTTTCTTGAATTGGATAAGATATGTTGATGATAAAGATATTGCAATTTATCAATTAACAGGAGATGCAAAAGGAAGAATTTTACCAAATAAAAAAGTAAAAGATCAATTAAGTAGCTTCACACCACAGAAAAAATTAGAAGATGATATAAAAACTTTTTATGATA
>CAJKVD010000174.1 GCA_905203195.1 uncultured Clostridium sp.
TGGACAATTTCCTCTATAATCTCCTTTATGTGTAGCCCAATTACCTCTTTCTTTAAAACTCCATATGCTTGTATTCTCTATCTTAAAATTTTTAGGATTATATATCAATTAAATTCCTCCTTTTAATTATAAAAGGGTAACCTTAATAAAAAGTTACCCCCATAAAACTTTCATAATATGTTTTTATTTAAAATATGTTTGTATCACTTCTTCTAGCATTCCATTTTTTGCAAGATAAAAATTCATAAGATAATTCATGTTTCTAAATCCTTTTTGTAATTGATTTTTTGATTTATTATCCCAACACAAACCATCTGTTAATAGCACAAATCCCATATTTAACTTATCTAAATCATGTTGTCTATTAATATAACTATCAATTATTTCTTCAGGTTTTGAACCTCCTCTAAAGAAATAATCAACTTCTATATTTAAAGCTTTATTGTCTTTTATTAATATAAAATCTGCTTTTCTATTTGCAATATCTTCAGATATGCTAAAGCCATATTCCTTTAATTTTTTAAATTGTTTCTGTGATAACATTGTTACATTATATTTATCACAAATTTTCTTTATTACAGGTTCACATGCATCTTCAAATGCAGTACCACCTCTATTTTTTCTACCATTAGAATCTAAACCTACTAATACCCCAATAACATAATCGGTTAAACTTTTTTCCGCTAAATTCTCACATAAATCTTTTAATCCAATTCTTTCAAAGAAATAATAATAATCTTCTATTTCTTCTTTAGATAATCCCTGTTTTAGTTTTTCAACTTCAAATGAAAATTTTAAATTTTCAGCATTTCCTATTTCATCTCCAACAACTGCTAACAAATTTTTTCCTTTCCATACTTCAGTTCTTTCATTTTTGGAAAGTGCAAATAATAATGGAAAAGTTGCAATAACAGTTGGAACTTTTTCAACTAATTTGAAAAACTTTTCTTTTATATTATCTGCTTTTATTAGTACATTCATTGCATTTAATTCTATTTCAAATTCCTTGTACGCTTTCGCATTTTTCCAATCAACATAAAAATCAAAGCCCCTATTAGTTACTAATAAATTATTTACAAATATTTCTGATAATTTATAATAGTCCATTTCTAAAAACATTATATCTCCTCCTTTATTTCTTTGAATCTTTTTTTTGATACCTCAAATATTCTTTTTCATTGTCTATTCCTATGTATCTTCTATTTAATCTAACTGCTGATATTCCTGTTGTACTACTGCCACAAAATGGATCTAAAACTAAATCATTTTCATTTGTTGAAGCAAGTATTATTTTATCTAATATTTCTAATGGTTTTTGAGTTGGATGTTTCCCTTGTTTTTTCTCTGATGGCTTAGTTAATGAAGTTGTCCAGACATCTTTCATTTGTTTATTATTATTTAATTTTTTCATAATTTCATAATTAAATGTATATTTAATATTTTTCAAGTCTTTTCTTGCCCATAAAATAGTTTCGGTAGAATGTGTAAATGTTTTACATGCTAGATTTGGCGGTAGATTTGTTTTTTGCCATGTAATATTATTTATTATTTTAAGCCCTTCCTCTTCAAGTGCCATTCCTATAGAGTAAATGTTGTGCAAAGTTCCACTTATCCAAATAGTACCATTATCTTTTAAAATTCTATAACATTCCTTTATCCACTTTTTATTAAACTTATGTTTTTCTTTAATTGCTAATGTTTTATCCCATTCTCCTTTATTAACACTTACCATTTTTCCACCACTACAAGTTATACCGTCACTGGATAAAAAATATGGTGGATCTGCAAATATCATATCTATACTTTTATCTTCGACTTTTTTTATTGCTTTAAATATATCGTTATAAATTAATTTGAAATTATCTGTTTCAAAATAGTATTTTCCTCTATACATTCTATTTCTCCATAGCAAGAATTATCTGACTCATAATTTGTTATAAGAAGTTCAGATATTTCTCCTCTTCCATTTGAATTAGCATTTATCATCCTTTTGGCATATACTTCATTAATATTGAACCCTTTATAAATATTTTCAAAGAAACAATCTTCTTTATCTGTATTTTTAGGATTAGAATTACTAAGCATAACTTTTACTTTTTTATTACTTAATTCTTTATAGAATAATGCTAATTCTTTTTGATTTTCATCATCGAAATCTTCTTTAGTATATGATGTAAATCCTGATGTAACATTTAAAGGTCTATATGGTGGATCAAAATATACAAAAGTATTTTTCTTTATATATTCTTGACTTGTCTTATAATCACCATATTGAAACTTTACATTTTTTATAAGTCTAGATAATGCCTTTAAATTTTCTTCGTCACATATAGTTGGATTCTTATAGTTTCCCATGGGAACATTAAAATCGCCATTTTTATTTACTCTATATAGTCCATTAAAACATGTCCTATTGAGAAAAATAAATTCTACAGCTTTTTGCAATGACTTTTCATCTTTATCTAACTTATAAGAGTTGTACTGTTCTCTTATATTATAAAAATATTCTTTTCTTGCATCTTTTTCTAACCTCAAATATTCTTTTTCTAATATTTTTAGATTA
>CAJKVD010000175.1 GCA_905203195.1 uncultured Clostridium sp.
TGTACTCAGCCATTTCCAAAATTGTATTTATTGCTTCCTCTTTAGCAGAATCTATAAAACCACATGTATTTACAACTATTATATCTGCTTTTGCTGGATCATTTACTATCGTAAAATGATGATCTTTAAAAAGTCCTACTGCAACTTCAGTGTCTATTAAATTTTTACTGCAACCCAATGATACAAATCCTACATTCATTTATTTTACCTTCCTATTCTTTATGACTACAGATATGCTTTCTTGTCATCTCCATTAAATCTAATTTTGTAAATCCTTCTACTTGTGTTTTACTCCTATCAAATTTTAATCTATACTCTAACAATCTTTGTATTTTATCCTTATCTTCCTGACTCTTCATATCTATATAATCTATTATAATTATTCCACCAATATCCCTTAATCTTAATTGTTTTGCTATTTCTATTGTTGCCTCTTCATTTACTTTATATAAAGTTTGCTCTAAACTTCCATTTCCTGTGTATTTTCCAGTATTTACATCAATTGCAGTTAAAGCTTCTGTTTTATCTACTGTAATAAATCCACCACATTTTAACCATATTTTTCTATTTTGCATTTTTTCTATTTGTTTTTTTATATCATATCTATCCAAAACATCACTATTTTCAAACATAATTTTTGTTGCTTTTAACTCTATTGTTTTTTCTCTATCTTTTAAAAATTCTTCATATTTTTCTTTATTATTTGTTACTATAGCTTCTATTTTATCATTTGCTAAATCTAACAACATCTTATCAACAATATCCTCTGACTGATATACTAATTTTTCTTTATCATCATTCTCTAATATTTTTTTATTATATTTTTCTTGTATTTTTTTCCACTTTTTCTCTAATATTTCAATATCCTGAAGTATTTCTTTCTCTTTATTTTGGGCAGAAGTTCTAATTATTGCTCCATTATTTTCTCCTATATTATCTTTTACTAAATTTACCAATCTTTCTTGCTCTTTTTTATCTTCTATCTTTTGAGAAACAGTAATAAAACTAGTATTTGGCATTAATACAATATATTTTCCTGGCAAATTTATATGTGTTGATACTCTTGCTCCTTTTTTATCATTACTATCTTTTTTTATTTGCACCAACAACTTTTCATCTGGTTTTATAACTTTTCTTATATCAATATTTGACTCAAATTTTTCCATTTTCTCATCTATTTTTGGCAAAATATCTTTTAAGTGTATAAAACTATTTTTCTCTGTTCCTATATCCACAAATGCTGATTGCATACATGGTACTATATCTCTAACAGTCCCTATATATATGTTTCCTTCTTTTCTATCTGTATTTTCATCCTCTTCATAATATTCTATAATATTACCATTTTCTACCAATGCAACCTTTTCCTGATTTTCCTTTTTATCCACAAATATTTCTAACATCTTGTACGTCCTTTCCTTTAATTACATCTATTCATTGCATTATCTATACCTTCTAACAAAATTACTGGTATAGCTTCTACTGCTTTATGAACTCCTACCTCTAACATTTCTTGCTCTTCTTTTGGAAGCTTTCCTATTACAAAATTTATTTTATCTTGATCATGCTCTGGTCTACCTATTCCAATTCTAATTCTTGCAAAATTAGTAGTCTGCAAATTCTCAACCACTGATTTCATTCCGTTATGAGAACCAGGCCCACCTTTTTTTCTAATTTTCATCGTTCCTTTTTCTATATCCATATCATCATAAATAACTATTAAATCTTCTACTTCAATTCCATAATAATCCATTACTTCTATTATACTATCCCCACTCAAGTTCATATATGTTTGCGGCTTTAATAATATTACTTTTTTTCCCTCTATTACTCCAGTTCCATATAAGCCTTTAAATTTCCTTTTATTTACATCTATATTATATTTTTGTGATATCTTGTTTATAGCATCAAATCCCATATTATGTCTTGTATTTGCATATTCTTCTTCTGGATTTCCCAATCCAACTATTAAGTACATTTTTATTTCCTCCTATTTTTCTTCTATATATTTTACATTGTTTTTGCCATTTTTTCAAGCTTTTTTTATATTTTATGGTGTTTTTGGGGACGGAATCAAAAAGCACCTATAAACATTAAATCAAATAACTAACATCTATTGCAATATTTACATAATTATGGTAAAATAATATTGATAATTTTATTACTATTCATTTTATTTTATGAATAGTACAAATTTATCATGTTACACATAAACAAATTCTCACAATATGAAAGGAGATTGCTTTATGACAAAAGAATTTGTTTTAGGAATGGAATCATTACTTATTGCAAATGCAACAGAACAGTTTGGTAGTGACAATATTATTATTATTCCATTAGCTACAATTGAAGAACTGGAATCATTTGAAGGATATCCAGAAGAAAACAAAAATGCAAAAGCTGTATTAAAACAGCTTAGAGAAATTGGAATGCGTAAACTTATCAATGAAGGTTTCATTCAGAAAAATGGTAGTATCCTCAAAGTCGCACTTGATATTCCTACAGAACATGGTAGAAGTAAAAAATCAAAACCTTTACCATTT
>CAJKVD010000176.1 GCA_905203195.1 uncultured Clostridium sp.
AATAATCATAGAAATAAATTTGAAATGAGATTTAATTAAAAAAATAAAAAGCATCTTATAAAAAGTAAAGGAATGGAATAATGATAAATATATTATTATGTGGAAATGAAAAGGTATTTGATGGGGCACTAACAGAGCTAATATCAATAACAAACAAAACTAAAGAACCAGTAAACTGTTATATATTTACAATGGATTTAACACGAGTAAAACAAGAATATACAGCAATAACAGATATTCAAATAAGATTCTTGCAAAAAGTAGTAGAATCTAAAAATCCAGAAAACAAAATAACAAAAATTGATGTAACACATATTTATGAAAAAGAATTTGGAAAATGTGCTAATGAAAATGCATATTGCACACCATATACATTATTACGTCTATTAGCAGATATAATACCAAACATTCCAAACAAGCTATTATATTTAGATATAGATATGATGGCTGCAAGCGACATATCCGAATTATATAACATAGACATAAATGATTATGAATATGCTGCTGTAAGAGAAAAATACGGTTCAAAAATTATAAGACCAGATTATATAAATGCAGGAATGTTATTATTAAACATGGAAAAAATAAGAGAAACAAAATTATTGGAAAAAGCACGTAATTTAATAAAAACTAAAAAGATGTTATTTGCAGACCAAGACGCAATATTTCGTTCTACAACAAAAAAGAAATTATTACCAAGAAAATTTAATGAACAATCAAAATTCAACAAGAAAGAAACAGTAATATGTCATTTTTGCAAACGCCTATTATGGAGACCATATCCACATACAGAAAATTATAAACAATGGGATGTAGAGCAAGTACATAAAATTCTAAAATGTCATGCATTTGATGAAGATTTAAATGAATATGTTAAATTAAAGGAGAAGATAGGAGTAGAAATAAATGAAAAATAAAGAAGTAATACCAGTATTTTTTGCAGTTGATGATGGATACATACCATTTTTAGGAGTAGCATTAGAATCTTTAATAGAAAATACATCAGCTAATAACAAATATGAAGTAAAAATTTTATACACAAATGTATCAAAAGAAAATAAAGAAAGAATAAAAAAATACGAAAAAGAAAATATAAATATAGAGTTTGTAGACCTAAACAAACAATTAAAAGAAATAGAAGGAAAATTATATACACGTAACTATTTTTCTAATACAACATATTACAGACTATTTATTCCAGAATTATATCCACAATATAAAAAAGCAGTTTATATTGATAGTGATACAATTTGCTTAAAAGATATAGCAGATTTATACAATGTAAATATGGGAAATAACTTAATAGCAGCAGTACCAGACGGAGCAATACAAGCAATAAAGGAATTCCAAGATTATGTAGAAATAGTAGTAGGTGTTGCAAATTACAACAATTATTTCAATGCTGGTATTATTGTAATGAACTTAGAAGAATTAAGAAAATATAAATTCCAAGAAAAATTTATTTACATGCTAGGAAAAATAAGATTCGAAGTAGCACAAGATCAAGACTATTTAAATAGACTTTGCAAAGGAAGAGTAAAATTATTAGATTATTCTTGGAACAGAATGCCAGTAATGGGAAAACAAGATGGTGATATAAATATTATACACTATAACTTAGGAGCAAAACCATGGTATTTTGATAATGTTTTATACCAAGAACATTTTTGGAAATATGCTAAAAAAACTAATTTCTATAATGAAATCAAAGAAATTGGGGCACAATATACAGAAGCAGACAAAGAAAAAGATGATGCTAATAGTTCAAAACTTATTGAATTAGCAAAAATATAAACAGAATGTGTAGGAGACGATAGAATAAATAGGAGATAGTTTAATGAAAAAGATAAAATTATTAACGTTATCAAAAAAATACAAAAAAGAAATAGCTAATACAGAAAAAACAATACAGAAATCTGAATATAGAGTACAAGTATTAAAAAAAATAGAAGAACTAGAAAAACAAGGAAAATTTGATGTAGATGCAGAAGATGATCCACCAACAATAGTCTTAACACCAGAAAATATAGACTATCTAAGAAAAAAAACATCAAGCAAATTAAAAAGAGTATTTGCAAATGAAATGGGAGAAAAATTTTTAGACAATCTATTAAAAAACAACAAATTAATAATAAAACAAATAAAAGGAATGGAAAATTTGAGCAAGATATCTACAGGAGCAATAGTAACATGTAATCATTTTAATCCATTTGACTGTTTTACAATAGAAAAGGTTTTTAGACTATCAGGAAAAATAGAAGAAAAAAGATTATATAAAGTAATAAGAGAGGGGAATTATACTAATTTTCCGGGATTATATGGATTTTTCTTTAGAAATTGCGACACATTGCCATTAAGCTCAAACAAAAAAACAATGGTAGAATTTATGAAAGCAGTAGATGAATTATTAAAAAAAGGTGATTTTATATTAATTTATCCAGAACAAAGTATGTGGTGGAATTATAGAAAGCCAAAGCCACTAAAACCAGGAGCATTTAAAATAGCATCAAGAAATAATGTACCTG
>CAJKVD010000177.1 GCA_905203195.1 uncultured Clostridium sp.
AATAGTAGATAATAATGATTCATTCTGTTATCCATTTTATAGTTATAGTGATACTGCAATACAGGCGGTTAAAGAAGCGGGATTCCAAATAGCCTTTGTTGGTGGAAGTGTAAAAGCAAGACGAAGTAATAATAAATATTTAATTCCAAGATATCCAATTTATAAGACCACTACATTAAATCAATTTATTAAAATGGTAAGTTAAAAAGACGCGTAAATACGCGCCTTTTTAGTTTAAATCATAATCTATCATCATATGTTTTTTTATATTTTTCATATTTTCTTTAGCTTCATTTTGGGCTTTTGTTGTACCTTCTTGAAGAATTTTCTTAACTTCTTCAGGGTTTTCTTCGTAATACTTTCTTTTTTCTTGGATTGGTTTTAAGAATTTTGTCATAGCTTCAATTAGTTCCTTTTTACAGGCTACACAACCTCTGGCCCCTTTTTTACATTCACTACATACTTTTTCTGTATTTTCCTTAGAATTTACTAATTTATGATAATAGTAGACCATACATACATCAGGGTTTGCTGGATCGTCTTTTTTTATTTTGTTTTTATCGGTTACAGCCCCCATAACTTTTTTCTTTATAGTTTCTTCATTATCAATTAAGTAAATGGCATTACCTAGGCTTTTTCCCATTTTTTCATTACCGTCTAGACCTTTTACTCTAGTGGTTGTACTTAAGACTTGTTCTGGCTCAGTAAGAGTTTCTCCATAAATAGAGTTAAATTTACGAACTATTTCACGGCATTGTTCAAGTAGTGGTAGTTGATCGTCTCCTACAGGAACTAGTGCACCGTTAAAAGCCGTAATATCTGCTGCCTGACTGACAGGATATCCTAGAAAACCATAGGTTATGCTTTCTCCATTATTACCGAAAAGCTCCTTTTTTTGGGCTATTTCTGTTTTAACAGTAGGGTTTCTTTCTAATCTAGCGACTGTTACTAAGTTAGAGTAAAAAACAGTTAATTCTGCTATTTCTGGTATTTTAGATTGAATGAAGAAATTTACTTTGGAAGGATCTATTCCGATAGATAGTAAATCCATTGTAATTTCATAGACGTTTCGTCGAACTTTTTCAGGGTTATTAAAATTATCGGTTAAAGCTTGAACATCAGCTATTTCAAGAAAAAAGTTATACTCATCTTGCATTTTTAAATAGTTTTGGCAAGCACCGAAATAGTGTCCTAAATGTAGGTTTCCAGTTGGACGAAGTCCTGTTAAGATATTTTTTTTCATGTTTTTCACTTCCTAGATTTTATTTTAGCATAATATTATTAGATATTAAAGCCATATTTTAGAATATTATGTATAATATATATAGGAGTGAGCGTATGAAAATTTATGTAGTTGGACCGGTAGGAAGCGGGAAGAGTACTCTGGCAAAACGTATTTCTAAAGAACTAGATATCTTGTATGTTGAACTTGATAGTGTAATATGGAATAATGATATAAAAAGAGATGTTTTAGATGTTCAAAAAAAATTTAATAAAATATTAGAAAGTGATAATTGGGTTATAGAAGATGTTGGAAGAGATGTTTTTAGTAGGTCAGTAGTGCTTGCTGATGTCGTTATTTATTTAAATATTAATAGAATTGTGCTTGGTGAAAGAATTATCAAAAGATGGTTTTTACAAAGAGTTGGTTTAGAATATTCTCCATATGAAGTTAACTTTAAAATGCTTATTAAGATGTTTAAATGGCGTAATTTGGGCTTAAGAAAAAGAAAAAAATATTTAAGTGATTTAGAAAGAAATGCTAAAAGACTTATTATTTTAAATAGGAAACAAGTTAATAACTTTAAAGGGGAAATGTTGCAATAAAAAAGAAGGTTTTTGCCTTCTATTTTACATTGAAATTAATATAACTATATATTTTTTGATATGTATTTTTGTCGTAGTGAATACCATCTGTTGTTGAAAAACCATTATTTTTTAAATAATTATATGAATCTAGATAAGTCACATTTTTTAAGCCGCTTTTTAGTGTACTATTAAATTTTTCAATGTCAGAGTTTTTGATGCTGTAACCATTGTTTGCGGCTTTACTTTCCTCTACAGGATTAACGGAAAGATAGTAAATGTCACCTTTGTAATTTTTAGCAAGTTTATTTATATATTCTACGTAACTATTAGCGTTGTACAAGTCATTTACACCCATATTTATGACATAGGCTGTGTTCTTAGAATCCTTTTTTTTCATGGCTTCTTCATTGCTTTTCATATAAGTTAGACCTTTGCCGACTGAGGCAATATATGTTGTTTTGGAATTTTTAAAACCGCTACTTTCTTGGCCTACAAATCTTGAATCACCTACTAAAACAAAACTACTATAATTGTTAGTTGATGTATCAGTTTTAGAATTGTTATTTTTGTTATTACTATTAGAGTTAGTGTTATTATTCTTATTATTTTTGTTGCTGCTGTTTGAATTATTAATATTGTTGTTTTTGTTACTGTTATTTGAATTATTTCTATTATTATTTTGACTATTAGAATTTGTTCTCATGTTT
>CAJKVD010000178.1 GCA_905203195.1 uncultured Clostridium sp.
ATGTTTGTTTTATTTTTGGTGACATTTTCGCTGAACGTTAACATTTTTATTGACATTAGTATTTATTACCTATATTACTAAATTTATTACAAATATTAAAATTACCTCTACATTATTTATATATACAATTTTTTTCTATTTTTCTTACCCTTCCCGCCTAAATGAGGAATGAATATATAACTATTTTTAAAAACTCACCAATAGAAAAAGCAATCAAAAAAATTAGATTACTTTTATTTTATAAGTTCATATTTAAATAAATTTTCAACAATATTGTCATCATAATATTTTTGAAGTTTTTTCTTTAATGATGACATAGAATTATTTAATTACCAGATTCAATTAAGGCATTTAATAACCTTATTTTTAGATAAACGCTTATTCTTACTAAATAGATCAACTAATTCATCTAATATAATTTTTTGACATAATTTTTATCCTTTCTTGTTCATTAATTTCACTAACATGTATCAATGACAAGAAATCTCCTGTATAATTATTTTATATTTTACTATATTTATGGGAAAAATTCATCATAATAAAAATATCTAATAATATAATATTTATTTACTATTGGTGAAAATAATAGAATGTAAAATAAGAACAATTTAGGAGGATATAATATGGGAAAAGAAAAGAATACAGACATGTGGGTTCATGATTTATTAACAAGTGCAAACATTAAGCATGAAGCTGATGGAAGTGATATAAAAGAAATAAACGAAGCCTTGAAAACTGCCTCAAAAAGAAATACAGGAAAAGTAGGTAAGCCAGAATTTATTTGTGTTGTTAAAGATTTCTTGATAGTTATTGAAGACAAGGCTTCTATTTCAAAACATATAAAATTGGATGAAAATGATGTAATAAGTTTAGAAGTTAAAGATGTTACAGATTATGCTGTAAATGGAGCATATTTTTATGGGAAACATTTATTTGATAATACATCATATAAAAAAATAATAGCTTTTGGTGTTTCTGGAAATTCAAAGAAACATAAAATAACTCCATTATTTATAGATGGAACTGAATATTGTAGGATATTACCAGACGTTGAATCGTTCATTTCATTTAATGAAATGAACATAGATGAATATTACATTAAAGAAGTTCTCAAAGAAAATACAAATGAAGAAAAAGAATTATCTGAAATATTAAAAGATGCAGCTATATTGCATGAAGATTTAAGAAATTATGGAAACCTTAAAGACATTGATAAGCCATTAATAGTTTCTGGCATCTTATTAGCATTAAGGGAAATGGAATATAAAAACTTTTCTGTTGATAATTTGACAGGAGATGACACTAAAACAGATGGAACAAAAATTTATGAAGCTATTAAAACTAATTTAGATAGAAGCAATGTTAAGCCTGAAACAAAAAAAGATAAGTTACTTCATCAGTTTTCTATCATTAAAGATACTGCTATACTAAATGAAAAAAATGGTATATTGGGAATGACACCATTGAAATATTTTACAATTTTTTTAAAGGACAAACTGTATGATTCAATTAGATTTAATAATTCATCTGAAGATTATTTAGGTAGATTTTATGGTGAATTTATGTCTTATTCTGGTGGTGATGGACAAACACTTGGAATTGTACTTACTCCTAAACATATAACTGATTTATTTTGCAAATTAGCAGACTTAAAAGATGATGATATTGTCCTTGACCCTTGTTGTGGAACAGGAGGATTTTTAATATCTGCTATGCATGAAATGGTTCAAAAAATAAAAGAATCAAATATAGGAGAAAATTCTAAACAAAACAAAATTAAAAATATAAAGCAAAAACAACTACATGGTATTGAATTACAACCATATATGTTCACTATTGCTACAACAAATATGATTCTTAGAGGAGATGGTAAATCTAATATTATAAATGAAAATTTCCTTTCTCAAGAATCAGGAACATTACAATTAAAACAAGCAAATGTTGGTATGATGAATCCACCATATAGTCAAGGTTCAAGTCAAAATTCTAATCTTTATGAATTATCATTTGCAAAACATCTTTTAGATTCATTGGTGGAAGATGGAAAAGGAATAATAATTGTTCCTCAATCTTGTATGACTGGTAAAACAGAAGAAGAAGCATCACTAAAAGAAAAAATTTTAGAAAAACATACATTGGAAGGAGTTATAACTCTTAATAAAGATACATTTTATGGTGTTGGAACTCTTCCTTGTATAGCTGTATTCACAGCTCATCAACCTCATCCAGAGGATAAATTGGTTAAATTTATTAATTTTGAAGATGATGGATATAAAGTATTCCCACATATTGGATTAGTGGAAACAGAATCTGCAATTGATAAAAAAGAACATCTACTTGATGTATGGTTTGATAGAATTGATGCTGAATCAAAGTTTTGTGTTAAATCTACTGTTAAACCTGATGATGAATGGTTACATAGTTTTTATTATTTTAATGATGAAATACCAACAAAAGAAGAATTTGATAAAACAGTTGCTGATTACATAACATTTATGGTCAATATGA
>CAJKVD010000179.1 GCA_905203195.1 uncultured Clostridium sp.
TAGCTGTTATTAATAATATAACACAAAATCATTTTAATATACATAAAGATTTTGAAGAATATATAGACGCTAAGAAAAATATATTCAAATTTCAAAATGAAAATGATATTTTAATTTTAAATTACGATAATGAAATAACGAAAAACTGTTCAAAAGAAGCAAATGGTAAAGTAATATTCTTTAGTGGAAAAGAAAAATTAGATAATGGCTATATCATTGATGAAGGTATTATAAAAATATGTGTAGATAAAATAAGAAAACATATTCTAAATGTTGATGAAGTAATACTTAGAGGTGAACATAATTATGAAAACATAGCTACAGCTTTAGCTGCAACTAGTACATTAGTTGATTTAGATGTAGCTATACAAACAGTAAAAAATTTCAAGCCAGTTGCACATAGATTAGAATTTGTTAGAGAATTAGATGGTGTAAAGTGGTATAATGATTCTGCAAGCTCTTCTCCAACAAGAACTCTAGCTGGAATAAATTCTTATAAAGAAGAAATTGTGTTAATAGCAGGTGGATATGATAAAAACTTGGATTACAAACCACTTGCAAAACCAATCCTTGATAAAGTATCAACATTAATTTTAATGGGGCAAACTTCAGGAAAAATATTTGATTGTGTAAAAGAAGAAATGGAAAAAGAAAATAAAAAGATTCCAATTTATGTAGTTGATGATTTGGATAATGCAATAAAGACTGCTAAAAAATATGCAAAACCTAATCAAGTAGTTTTATTCTCTCCGGCTAGTGCTAGTTTTGATATGTTTAAAAATGCAGTTCAAAGAGGAGAATTATTCAAAGAAAAGGTAAATAAATTGTAAAAATTTTATAAAAGACATATCTAAGTTAATTTAGATATGTTTTTTTGTTCTAAAAAAACAATTTTGGAATATTATATAACAGTAGATTATTTTTGGGAGGTACAAGATAATGACTATAGATGAAAGAAAAACAATAAGTACAAGTATTATTCAAAATTTAGTGTTAGAAAATAGACAAAAATTAAGCATATCTGGAGTAAATGATGTATTAAGTTTTGATGACCAAGTAGTAGTGTTAGAGACAGAATTGGGATTACTTACTGTTAAAGGAGAAAATTTGAGAGTTAATAAATTAAGTATAGATACTTCAGAAGTTGTATTAGAAGGTGAAATTTCATATTTAGCATATACTGATAAAGATTCAGAAAAGAACAAAAACAGTAGTTTGCTAAGTAAAATTTTTAAATAGAAAGGTATAAAAATGATAACAAATCAGTCATATGTTTTTTTAGTTTTTGTGATAGTTGGAATGATAATAGGAATTTTATTTGATTTTTTCAGAATATTAAGAAAAAGTATGAAAACAAAAGATTTTGTAACATATATAGAAGATATCTTATTTTGTATTATAACTGGTATAATTATAATATATTCAATTTTTTATTTTAACAGTGGAGAATTTAGAATATATATATTTATAGGCTTATTAATAGGATGTTCAATTTACTTATTAACAATTAGTCAATATGTTGTAAAAATAAATGTATATATATTAACTAAATTTATTGAAATATGTAAAAAAGTTTTTAATATTATTTTTTTGCCAATTAGATTTATATATATAAAAACAGAAGATGTATTAAAAAAATTAATAAAATTGCAAAAAAATACCAAAAAAAATAAAAAATAGGGAGGATTTTTGAAAAAAAAGTAGAATATTATAATTATATGATATCCTTAAGGAGGAATACTGATGAAAAAAAGTAAAAAAATAGTTAAGATTATTGTTATATTAATACTTGTAATATATGCGATTTTGACTTTTATAAATCAACAAAAAACATTAAATCAATATTCAAAAAATTATGATGATTTAACATCTCAAATTGAGAAGCAAAAAGAATATAATGAACAGCTTTCAAAAAAGAAACAAGAAATTCAATCAGATAATTTTATAGAAGATATGGCCAGAGAAAAACTAGACATGTATTTACCAAATGAAAAAGTCTATATGGACACTGGATATTAATATCTATTAATTGGTATACGGTTTTTTTGTAAACTGTATACTTTTTTTATAAAACTATTCCATTTTTTTCAGAAATATGGTATACTAATAGTCATATAAAGGAGGAAGTTATGCCTGAATTAGAAAAGATGACTTTAGCAGATTTGAAATCATTAGCTAAAGAAAATAATATTAAAAATATTTCAAAATTAAAAAAAGAAGATTTAATAGAAATTTTAGAACAGATATTAAAAAGAACAAATAATGCAAATATCCAAGAAAATGAATCTACTGATTCAACAAAATATGATAGTAATGGAGAACCTATTGTTGATTATAAGTTGACTAATGATGGTGACGAAATTGTAGAAGGCATATTAGATATTTTACCAGATGGATATGGATTTTTACGTGGAGAAAATTATCTTTCTACTTCTAAAGATGTGTATGTTTCAGTAATACAAATAAAAAGATTTAAACTAGATACAGGAGATATGATT
>CAJKVD010000180.1 GCA_905203195.1 uncultured Clostridium sp.
TCTATCATATTATTTATATCTTCATCATTTTTTACTTCTATAAAATTTTCTTTTATTTCTTCATTATTATTACAAATATAATTTAACTCGGATTTCTCTGATTCTGTTTTTTCTTTCTTTTTTAATCTCTTTTGATATATTATATAAGATGAATATTTATAATCCTCTTGTTTCTCTACTATTTTCGCTTTTACTGGATTTAAATGTATGTATCTAATACAATTATAATATTGTTTTTCACTCATTATTGCTTGGCTTTTAAATCTATCTCTAAATACGTATCCAACTCTTTTTTCCATATAATTGTAATACCTTGCATAACTACTATTAACTTTTTGCATAAATTTTGATAATTCTTGAATATTTTCTGCTTTTATTAGCAAATGTGCATGATTTGTCATGATACAATATGCTATGATTTTTAAATTTGTTTGTTTTTGATTTTCTTTTAAGAATTTTAAATATTTTTTGATATAAATTTCTTGATTAAATATATATTCTTTATTTATTCCTTGAACCATTATGTGAAATATAGAAGTGGTAACATTTTTTCTAATTTTTCTTGAAATAAATTTCACTCTCCTTTTATAAAAATTAATATTTTTTTATCATATTTTTATGTTCTTTCTATGTCTTTTTTCTGTTCTATTTGTGTACTCTGTTTTTTCTTTTTAAAATAAAAAAGCGGGCTTTAAAATTTTTTAAATAATTTCTATTTATTAATGTCCGCTTTTCTTTTTTAATGATTTTTGCTCCGTCCCCAAATCACTAGATTCCTAAATATTCATTATATGTTACTTCTTTGTCTATTACTTCGCCGTTTTCTTTGATGTCTATTATTCTGTTTGCTACTGTTTCCATTAGTTGGTGATCGTGTGATGTGAATAAGATGTTTCCTTTGAAATTTTGCATTCCGTTGTTTACTGCTGTTATGCTTTCCATGTCTAAGTGGTTTGTTGGTTCGTCAAATATTAAGAAGTTTGCTCCTGATAACATCATTTTTGATAATACACATCTTACTTTTTCTCCTCCTGATAACACTTTTACTTCTTTTAGCGCTTCATCTCCTGAGAATAACATCCTTCCTAAAAAGCTTCTTACATATGTTTCGTCTGGATCTTTTGAGTATTTTCTTAGCCAGTCTGTTATGGTTTCGTCTGTTTCAAATAAGTAGTTGTTGTCTTTTGGGAAGTAGTTTTGGGTGATTGTTGTTCCCCATATTAGTTCTCCTTCGTCTGGTTCTATTTCTCCTGCTATTATTTGGAATAGTACTGTTTTGGCGTTTTCATTGTCTGCTAAAAATGCTATTTTGTTGTCTTGTTTTACTGTGAATGATATGTTGTCTAATAGTTTTACCCCATCTACTGTTTTTGATATGTTTTTTACTTGTAATATTTCTTTTCCTGGCTCTCTGTCTGGTTTGAAGTCTACATATGGATATTTTCTGTTTGATGGTTTTATTTCGTCTAGTTGTATTTTTTCTAGCGTCTTTTTTCTTGATGTTGCTTGTTTTGATTTTGATGCATTCGCACTGAATCTTGCTATAAAGTCTTGTAATTCTTTTATTTTTTCTTCTTTTTTCTTGTTTTGCTCTCTTGCTTGTTTTAGTGCTAGTTGACTTGATTCATACCAGAAGTCGTAGTTTCCTGGGTATAGTGTTATTTTTCCAAAGTCTACGTCTGCTATATATGTACATACTTTGTTTAAAAAGTATCTGTCATGTGATACTACTATTACTGTGTTTTCGTAATTTATTAGGAATTCTTGTAACCATTCTATACTTTTTATGTCTAAATCATTTGTTGGTTCATCTAATAATAATACGTCTGGATTTCCGAATAAACTTTGTGCTAATAATACTTTTACTTTTGTTCTTGGCTCTATTTCTTTCATTTGCTTGTAGTGGTCTTCTGGTACTATCCCTAAGTCATTTAACAACATTGCTGCATCTGATTCTGCATTCCATCCGTCTAATTCTGCAAATCTTTCTTCTAGTTTTGCTGCTTTCATTCCGTCTTCTTCTGAAAAGTCTGGTTTGCTGTATATTTCTTCTTTTTCTTTCATTATATCATATAATTCTTTGTTTCCCATTATTACTGTGTCCATTACTGTGTAGTCTTCATATGCAAAGTGGTCTTGCTTTAATATTGATAGTCTTGCTCCTTTTTCTAGGCTTACTTCTCCTTTGCTTGGTTCTAATTCTCCTGATAATACTTTTAAAAATGTTGATTTTCCGGCTCCGTTTGCTCCTATTATTCCATAACAATTTCCTTTTGTAAATTTGATATTTACATCTTCAAATAATACTCTTTTTCCAAACCTTACTGTAACTCCATTTGCATTTAACATTTTATGTTCTCCTCTCTTCTTTTTATCTTTACTATTATATAATATTTTTTGCTTTTTTTCAAGCTATTGCGTAAATCCCAGATATTATTGTTGTAGGTTAGTCAATCATTTGTCACAAATTATTTAAAATAAATACTTTGAGCAC
>CAJKVD010000181.1 GCA_905203195.1 uncultured Clostridium sp.
GGTGCAGATGGCCGGAATCGAACCGGCACGGTTTATTCAACCGCAGGATTTTAAGTCCTGTGCGTCTACCAATTCCGCCACATCTGCATATAAAAGAATTGGTTTTTATTTTTTCTTAACGACAATTAGTATTATAATATTATTTTGTATATTTGTCAATATTTTTTTAAAAATTTTTATTTTTATTTTGCTATTTGTTTTTAATTTTTATTATTTATAAAATCTCAAACTCTAATTTTAGTGGAATTTGAGATTTCATAAATTTATTAATTTTACTAATTAACTGAATTTGTGTCACTGTTAAATGGTATAAATTTATTTACAATACTATTTTCATTATTTGTTTCGTCTGCCCTAAACGTCATAAATGATGTATTAATTTTGTTTTCTACTAATTTTTCAACTTCGTCTTCTGTTGCATGTTCTGCTAATACTAATTCGCTTACTAGAATTTGTTTTGCATTATTTAACATTTTCTTTTCGCCTGTTGAAAGTCCTTTTTCTTTTTGCTTAAAGCTTAGATTTCTAACTACATCTGCTACTTCATAGATATCTCCACTTTTCATTTTTTCCATATTGTCTCTATAACGTTTATTCCAATTTTTATCCATTACAGTTTCGTCTTGCTCTAAAACTCCTATAACTTTTTCTGCTGATTTTTTATCTATAATATTTCTTACTCCTACAGCCTCTGCTTTAGCTGTTGGTATCATTACTTTTACTTCTCCTGGCATTTTTAGTATGTAATATGATTGCTTTTCTCCTAAAATATCTTTTTCTTCTATTGAATCAATTGTTCCTGCTCCATGCATTGGGTATACGATTTTGTCTCCTACATTAAACATGTAAGTCACTCCTTTCAGAATTTTCCAGCAAAAAAATATTATAAAGTTATGTCTATATGATATAACTTTATTGGATTTTTTAACCATATTAATTATACTACATTTTTTGGAAAAAGTCAAAAGGATTTTTATATTTTTTTATTTGTTCGTTGAACCAAATCCTCCATTTCTTATCCCCTCTGCATTATCGTTATCTGATAATAAATATTTTTGGAATATACCTTGCCCTATGCATTCACCTTTTTTTACAATTATATCTTCTTCTTTTGTATTATAAAATGCAAACATTATATGCCCATCATTATCTTCGTTTCCATAGTAATCCTTATCAATAACTCCTACACTATTTGCTAATATTAATCCTTTCTTTTTTGGATTAGAGCTTCTATTATATAATAATAACATCTCATCATCTTGCATATATGCTTTTATTCCTGTTTTTACAAGTGTTGGAGCAATTCCTTTTTTAAAACTTGGTATTGTAATATCTTCTGCTGCTTCTATGTCATAACCTGCAGAATATTTTGTTTTTCTGATAGGTAAATTAATATTTTTATTTTCAAATCCTTTTGCTATTTCAAATCCTCTTTTTTTACTCATTTTTATCTCTCCTTTTGTTTTTATATGTAATATTTTTTCATATTTTCTTAATATTGTCAACAAAAAAATAAATATTTTTATTTTTTTAATAAAAGCTCTACATAGTATAGACTTACTATATAGAGCTTTTTATGATATTACAAGTTTTTATATTCTCTTATTTTTTTATATGCATATATTGCTGATATTGCAAAGATAGTCATTAATGCGATTACAGGTGTTGAATTTTCTATACCTGTTTTTGGTAATGTTGTTGTATTATTTGTTGTTGCTGTATTTATAGTGTTTGTTAAAGCACTTGTATTTAAAGTATTTGTTGATGTATTGCTTGCTGTATTATTTATTGTATTGTTTGCCGCACTATTTGTTGTATTATTTGTTGTTGTGTTGTTTGTTCCATTTAATACTGCTCCTAGATCAGAATAATTTGTTCCATTACTATCTGCTGCTGCTACAGTATTTGAACCACACATCCCCATTGCTACTAGCATAACTCCTGTTAATATTATTAAAACTATTTTTACGAATTTTGAATTTTCCATAATTTTTCTCTCCTTTTAATATGTTTTTTATTAGTATTCTACAAACATTTTAAATTATACCATACTTTTAAAATATTTGCAAGACAAATACACATTAATCTTTTGCATTTGTTAATCTATTATTATTTTAAACTTTATATTCTTATATGTCAAGTACTTTTTTTTGTTTTTATATTACATTTATATTTCAAAAATATTACAGCTTTATTACCTTGACTTTTCTAATATACTAGCTTTTGTAATATCTATTTACTTACATTAAACTTGAATAATACAATATCTCCATCTTGCATTACATATTCTTTTCCTTCTGATCTAACTAATCCTTTTTCTTTTGCAGCAACCATTGATCCCTCTTTTATCAAATCATCATATGATACAACTTCTGCTTTTATGAAACCTCTTTGAATATCTGAATGTATTTTTCCTGCCGCTTCTGGAGCTTTTGTTCCTTTTTTTATAGTCCAAGCTCTAACTTCCGGCTCCCCTGCTGTCAAGAATGA
>CAJKVD010000182.1 GCA_905203195.1 uncultured Clostridium sp.
CTTTCTAATCTTTAAATATTATAAAAATATGTTGCTTCTAAATCTGCTTCATGTGTTAATAATGCTAGTGGATATTTTTTATATGCTAAGCCTAATGTTGTATATTGTTCTTTTGGCTCTGTAAATCCCATATGCCATCTAATACAATATTTTTCTTCTGATGTTAATTTCATGTATTCTGTTATCATCATTACTGATTTTTCCCCATGTCCATATGGTATTGTGTCGTCTACTGTATAATATGGTACTTTTTCCCATACGCCTAATGCGTTTTTTGCGTTTCTGTAATCTACTTTATAGAAATTTGCTTTGCATAAGTCATGTAGTAAAGCTATAATTATTAGTGATTCTTCTGATACCTTTATTGGCTCTATATTTGTTTCCACTTTGTGTTTTAATATTTCATATACTTTTATACTATGTTCTACTAGTCCTCCTTCATGGTCTCCATGAAATCTTGTACTTGCTGGTGCTTTGAAAAAGTCTGTTTTTTGTATAAATTCTATTAATTCGTTTATTCCTTCTCTATTTACTTTTCTTAATAATTCTAAAAATTCTTCTTTCATTTAGTTCTTCCTTCCTATATTCCTACTTTTACTGTTTTTGTTCCAAGGTTTATTTCATCACCAAATACTACTTTTATTTCGTATGTTCCTGGTTTGTCTACTGTAAATGTCAATTGATCGGTTTCGTTCCAATCTTCGGCTCCTTGTACCCTATATTTTACTTGCCATTTTGATACATATTTTTCATGATTTACTGTAATTGCTATTTTGTATTTATTTATTTCTTTTGTTACTGTTGCTGTAAAATCTCCTGTTGATGATATTTGATTATTATATGTTACATTGTATAATGTGCTCTCCATTTGTTCTAGCATGTAATAATCTGTTTCTTTATATGTGAATTCTTCTGCTGATACTACTATTCTTTCTGGGATATTTATAAGATAGTTTCTTTTTATTCCTTCTATTCCAAATATTTCTTTTAATTTTTCTGGCGAAAATAATCTAAATCCATTTTTTATTTGTTCTAGTTTTTGATCATTGTTTTGTGCTTTTATTTTTAGTTGCTCTTCTACCTCTTTTTTTTCTAATATTGCTTTTTCCTGTACTCCTAGACTTTCTCCTATCTCGGTGTTTTCTTTATCATACTTTTCTCCTACTTCATTTACCTTTGTTTGTATTAATTCTAATTCTGTTTTAAATGCTGTATATTTGCTTGATCGTATGTTTTGTGTACCTGATACTATTCCTATACTCGCTAGAATTAATAACACTATTGTAGTTATTACTAAACTTGTTAGTGTTATACCATTTTCATTTGTTTTTTTCATTTATTTATTCTCCTTTTTATTTTATGCTTTCATTTTACTATAAAATTTTATAAATTGCAAGGATTTATTGTATTGACTATTTAGTATTTTTGAGTTATTATATATGTACTGAAATTTTATTTAGAAATGAGGAAGTTTATAATATGTTATGTTCAAAATGTAATAAAAATCCAGCTATCTTATTTTTTGAAAAAGATGATGGTGATGGTAAAAATAAAAAAATTGAGGGATTATGTTACAATTGTGCTAAGAGTCAAGGTATAGATCCTTTAGAAACTTTGTCTAGACAAAATGACATTTTATCACATGATCCTGTTAGTATGGAAGAAATGAAAAAACAATTTGAAAATATTTTTAAAAATTTTGCTGAAAATATTTCCTTAGATGATATTAGTAAAATAGATGGTGCTTTTACTTTTGGCTCAGATGATATTGATGACGATGATCCTGATAATGCAGAAAAGCCTCATATAGCTGGTGCTGCTATTCCATTAGGTAGCATTTTTTCTAGTATGTTTGGCGAAAATGATACTAATTCACAATCTCAGGAAGATTCCTCTATACCAGGTAATTCTAAGAAAAAAGTAAAAATTGAAAAAAAGAAAAATCAAAAACAAAATAAAAAGAAAAAATATCTTGATACTTATGGTACAAATTTAACAAATAAAGCTAAAAATGGTGAACTTGATATAATTATTGGTAGAGATAAGGAAATTCAAAGAATTGTTCAAATTTTAAATAGACGTTCAAAAAATAATCCTTGTTTAATTGGTGAACCTGGTGTTGGTAAAACAGCTATTGCTCAAGGTTTGGCTATAAAGATTGCTAATCAAAATGTACCTGCAAAATTGTTAAATAAAGAAGTTTATTTATTAGATATGACTTCTGTTATTGCTGGTACTCAATTTAGAGGTCAATTTGAATCTCGTATGAAAGGTATTATTGATGAATGTAAACAATATGGCAATATTATATTGGTTGTTGATGAAATTCATAATATCATTGGTGCTGGTGATGGCGAACATTCTATGAATGCTGCTAATATTTTGAAGCCTGCACTTTCTAATGGTGAGATTCAATTAATTGGTACAACAACATTAAAAGAGTATCGTAAATATATTGAAAAAGATCCTGCTTTAGAGCGTCGTT
>CAJKVD010000183.1 GCA_905203195.1 uncultured Clostridium sp.
AATATTAGCAATATTTGTAACAGATAACATCTTATCAGGAATTATTAACAATAGCATAAAAACAACAACAAAACAACTTGGAGAAAAAATGGATAATACAGAAGAAATTACTAGAAAAGTTAGAGAGATATTGCAAAAAAAATCTGCTTTACATAGAAGATTAATAAATGCATATCCAAAAATTCAAGCTGTAAAAATAAAAATTAAAGAAAAAACCAGAAAAATTAAGGAACAAATAGAAGAACAAAAAGAAGATATAATTCAAAAAAAAGGGAACTTTAAATAAGTTCCCTTTTTGTAGCAAAACTAAGAATTCGTTAACAAAAAAATTAGAGCAAGTCTTCAGCAGAATTTTCAAAAGTAAGAAACTTCATCAAGTCTTGAGTATTAAGAAGCTCTACAATTTCCAAAATTCTCTCTAAGTCAAAATCATATTGGACAAAAATTTTTATTTAAAAAATAAACCTTGATACAAATCACGTTCAACCATTAATTTATTGAAACCATTAAGAATCCACTTTTTATGCAAATTCCATTCTGGGGCAACAAGCAAATCTTTAGGAGCATCACCAGAAATACGATGAATAACAATATCAGGAGAAATATGAGTAATAATATATGCTAAATTCTCTAAATAAAAATCCAAAGAAATTGGTTCATATTTGCCAGAATAATACCAATCAGCCAAAATAGTATTTTTAACAACATAAGTTGAATGGATTTTTATACCTTGTATATTGTTAGAATTTAGAAAATTAACAGTGTTTTTAATATCATCTTTGGTTTCATTTGGTAATCCGACCATAATATGTGCAACTACATCGATTCCATATTTATTTAAAAGAGAAACAGCAGCCGAAAAATCACTAGAAACATATCCTCTAGCAATCAAATCACCTGTAACATTATTTGAAGTTTGCAAACCTAATTCAACACAAACATAATATTTATCTGTATAACTTTTTAACAATTTAGCAACATCTTCATTAATACAATCAGGTCGAGTAGAAATAGCAAGTCCAACAATTCTGTCATCAATTAAAGCAGAATCATATTTGAGTTTTAAATTAGAAATCGTGTCATAAGTATTAGTAAAGTTTTGAAAATAAGCAATAAATTTATTTGCACGATTAGCTTTATAACTTGAAAAAAAATTATTAACTTGTAAATTTATAGAATCAACACTATTTTGTATATTATCACGTAAAATATGGTCACCAGAACCACGTTCACTACAAAAAATACATCCAGTTCTGCCAATGGTTCCATCACGGTTTGGACAAGTAAAGTTACCATCAATACATATTTTTAAAGTCCTTTCACCAAATTTATTTTTTAAATAGCTATTTAAGTGTTTATATCTTTCTTTTTGCAATAAAGTATTCATTTTGCAGATATCCTTTCTTTTTATTATATTATTATACATAATAAAAAAGTTATTGTCAAAGATGCTTTTGGGGACGGACTCAAAAAACACCATTAAATATTTCATAAAATACTTGCAAATAAAATATAATTACTATATAATAAAAAAAATTCTAGAGATATAATTATATTTCTAGTTGCCTTTCTTAAGAAAAGAGGTAGTATTATGAAAAAATTTTTATCAAATTACAAGTCAACAATAATACTTTTAGCTGCAATAATTGTTGGCGCTATCATTGGAATTATATTTCAAGAAAAAGCAGCAATTCTAAAACCCTTAGGAGACATATTTTTAAATCTATTACTGGTTATAATAGTCCCTTTAATCTTTTTAACAATTACCACATCAATTACAAAAATGAAAACACCTAAAAGACTAGGAAAAATCATGATAACAATAATAATTGTATTTTTAATAACATCTATAATAGCAGTGTTTATAGGTTTTGCAAGTACATATTTTGTTAAATTAGTAAATCCAGAAGATGGAGAAAACATAAAGCAATCGTTAGAAGAAGATACAGAAGTAGAAAATGCAAGTACAGATGTTGAAGAAGAAAAAGAACCAACAATAGCAGAAAGAACAGTTAATTTACTAACAGTAAATGATTTTTCAAAATTGCTTTCAAAAGATAACATAATAGCAGTATTAGTTTTTTCAATATTATTTGGTGTTGCAATAAATATGGCTGGAGAAAAAGGAAAACCAGTAAAAGAATTTGTACAGTCAGCAAATGAAGTAATACAAAATATAGTAAAAATAATAATGTATTATGCACCAATAGGCTTAGGATGCTATTTTGCAGCATTTGTAGGAAGCTTTGGAGCATCTATTGCAGTAGGGTATTTAAAAACATTCATTGTTTATACCATAGTAGCAGTAGCTTTTTACTTTATAATGTATACAATATATGCATGGATAGCAGGTGGAACAAGGGGAATAAAAGCATTTTGGAAAAATGCAATACCATCAACACTAACAGCACTAGCAACATGTTCTAGTGCGGCATCAATACCAGTAAATATTGAATGCAGCAAAAAAATGGGAGTACCAGAAGA
>CAJKVD010000184.1 GCA_905203195.1 uncultured Clostridium sp.
TTACATCAATTTTGTTTTCTTTAATTTCTATAGGTTTTTGTGCATTTTCATACAATTCTGATAATTGATGAAAATCTATTTTTAAAATTTGGTTTTCTAATTTTTCTTTTTCTTCTGGATTTAAGTTTTCCATAAATTTTATAATATGCTCTTGACCATATTGTTTTAATATTGCTATTACTTCTTGTGATTTATCCATATTTCTTCATTCCTTCCAGTAATATCTTATCTGGTATATTTTATTCCAATTATCTAATTTTGTGTTTTTTATTCTATCACACTTATTAATTTTTTGCAAATTTTTTTGGGAATAAGTCATATATGATTAATTCTTTCAATATAAATTAAGTAAAGCAAATTTGTACAAACATTTTTCTTAAGATTGAAGGAGGTATATAGATGGAAAATACAAGATTGTATCAAGACATCGCTAAAAGGACCGATGGGGATATATATGTTGGGGTGGTTGGTCCTGTAAGAACTGGTAAATCTACTTTTATAAAGAATTTTATGGATTTATTAGTTATTCCTAACATTGATAATGAATACAAAAAAGAACGTGCAAAAGATGAATTGCCTCAAAGTGCAGGTGGAAAAACAATTATGACTACAGAGCCAAAATTTATTCCTAATGAGGCTATTGAAATTACTTTAGATAATAATTTAAAGTTTAAAACTAGATTAGTTGATTGTGTTGGATATTTAGTTGATAACGCTATTCGGATACCTTGAAGATGATATGCCTAGAATGGTTAAAACTCCTTGGTCTACAGAAGAGATTCCTTTTGAAAAGGCTGCAGAAATTGGTACAAAAAAAGTTATCGAAGAACATTCTACTATTGGAATCTTGGTTACTACTGATGGTACAATTACCGATATTCCTAGAGAAGATTATATAAAAGCTGAAGAACGAGTTGTTAGTGAATTAAAATCTCTACATAAGCCTTTTGTAATTGTTTTGAACTCATATGATCCAAGTGATTCTAAAACAAGAGAATTGGCAGAAAACCTTTCTGATAAATATCAATGTAGTGTTATTCCAATGAATTGTTCTAATCTTCGTATAGATGATATTAATTCTATTTTTTCTAATGTTTTATATGAATTTCCTGTTGAAAGAATTGCTATTAAGTTTCCGAAATGGATTGATGGATTAGACTTTAATCATTCTTTAAAGTCTGAATTAATTTCTCAGATAAAAGATGCCTTTTCAAATGTAAATGTTTTGAGAGATGTTTCTGGCTGTACTAGAAATATTACCAAAACTAATATTATTGAAAATGCAAGTGTTCAAGATATACAATTAGGATCTGGTTTTGTTAATATTAAAATTGATTTAAAAGATAATTTGTTTTACACTGTACTTTCTGAAATTATTGGTGTTGAAGTTCAAAATGAGGGTGATTTGTTTAGTATTATTAGAGAACTTTCTTCAACTAAAAAACGTTATGATAAAATTGCTTATGCCTTAGATGAAGTTGATAGAAAAGGTTATGGAATAGTTACTCCTTCTATTGATGAACTTGAATTAGAAGAACCTGAAATGGTTAAACAGGGTTCTCGTTTTGGAGTTAAATTGCGTGCTAATGCTCCTTCTATTCATATGATAAAAACCAATGTAACTACTGAGGTTTCTCCTATTGTTGGTTCTGAAAAGCAGTCTGAAGAACTTGTTAATTATTTGCTTTCTGAATTCGAAAGTGATCCTAAAAAAATCTGGGAATCTAATATTTTTGGTAAAAGTCTTCATGAGCTTGTTAATGAAGGTCTACAAACTAAACTTTCTAAAATGCCTGAAGATGCTCAACTTAAACTTCAAGAAACTTTGGAACGTATTGTAAATGAGGGCTCTGGTGGATTAATTTGTATAATTCTTTAAATTTATTATAATGATTATTGAAAATTTTTGCAGCAAATTGCAAAAATTTTCAATTTTCCTTATTGTTGTTTTAGATTTTTTCTTCTAAGTTGTCCACAAGCTGCATCTATATCTGAGCCAAGTTCTCTTCTAATTGTAGCAACTATGCCATGGTCATTTAAATAATCTCTAAACTTCATAATATTTTCATTAGTAGATTTACTGTATTGACCATTTTCAATCTTATTAATAGGAATCAAATTAACGTGACATAACATGCCTTTTAATAATTTAACTAATTGTTTTGCATCATCTAAATTATCATTGTTATCTTTCGCTAATGCATATTCAAAAGAAATACGGCGATTAGTTTTTGCAATATAATCTTTGCATGCTTTAATTAACTCTTCTATTGGGTAGGCATTGTTTACAGGCATCATTGTACTTCTTTTTTCATTATTTGTTGCATGTAAAGAAATAGATAATGTACATTGAATGTTTTCTTCTGCTAGTTGGTAAATTTTAGGTACTAAACCACTTGTAGATACACTAATATGACGTGCACCTATATTTAGCCCTTTAGGATTATTAATTATATGTATTGCATTTACTACATTATCATA
>CAJKVD010000185.1 GCA_905203195.1 uncultured Clostridium sp.
TTTTGCGTTTTTCTTTTTCTTCTTTATTTCTTTTGTCAGTTCTTACTACCTTTGAAACATATTGAGTAGTAGTATCAACAATTTTAGCTATTTCATTTTGTTTTAAATGTTGATTATAATATAAATCTAAAATTTTTTCCTTATTACTCATATTCATTTAGCCTCCTTCTATGGTTGATTTTTTGTTTGTAAAATTTTTGACATAAGTATCCTATAGGAACTTCCATTTTATAATTAACTTTATATTTCATTGTTGACATTTTTTACTATATGTTGTATTATAATATTGTAAAAAATTTTACAATAAAATTTGATATTGTCATTATATAATCATAATTTATATTTGTCAATATAATTTTAAATATTTTATTAAAATTTTTTACAAAACTTTTTTGGAGGAAATAGAAATGAAAGAGTTACCTTTACATTTAGTATCAGAAGATTTTTATATATGGTTTAATATAAAGGAAAAAGAAGAATATTACTCAACTCCATTATATTTATATAATGTACTGAGAAAAGATACAGATAAAGAAAATGATGAAGAAAAGAAGAGAGATGAAACAAGAATATATTTAAAGTTGGAAAAAGATATTTCTAAAACAAAATTAAATAGAAAAAAGGAAATTATAAAACATCCTTCAACTATTTATATTCATTATGCAGAAAGTATAGGAATGTTACTAATTAATTTTCTAAATGCTGATTTTTCTTCTTTTGCGTCTGCATATAATACTTTCTTTTATGCCTATGGTTTTGAACTCATAAAAGAATATGTACCTTACATATATTCGAAAAATGATGAATTTATAACAGATATAGAATTTATGGATATGCTAGAAGATATTTATAATACAAGTTTAGATGAGTTATTAGAATGGCAAGAGAATTTTAGAAAATGTGTAGATTTTGTATATAACTTAAATGGAAAAGAAGAATATAAGGAACAGTCTATATATTCAAAGTTTGTTGCATACACAATAAAAAACGATGTTTATACATATTCACAAGATGTGGAAGTAATTTTAGACAATTACATAAATATACATAATCGTCATCACAATGAAAGTATTGAACATTTGATGAAAGGTATTGAAGATAAAGATCCAAACTTAGAATTGCATAATGTTTATACAAGTACAAAATTAAGAAGTATTTGTTTTACAATATTAGATCAACTTGTAAGACAAGAAAATCTACCAATAAAAACTTGTCAAATTTGTGGTAGGTACTTTATTCCAACATTTAGGCAAAATGAAATATATTGTGATTTGCCCAATGTTGATGGTAGTGCAACTTGTAGGGAAAAAGGTGCAACTATAAATTATAAAAAGAATTTGGAGAGTGTTCCTGCTTTAGGTTTATATAGAAAGATGTATCAACAGAAGGTTATGGTTGTTTATAGGAATAAAGAAGATAAAAAGATAAAGAAAGATTTTGATAAGTGGAAAAAAGAGGCACAGGCAAAGATAAAGCTATTTAAACAAGGCAAATTAGATGAGGATACTTTGTATAAATGGATGGAAGAAAATAAATAAGTATAAGAAAAGAAGGAAATATATGTTAGATTTTAATAAAATAATATTTGAACAATATAAATGTTTTAAAACAGAAAATGTAATTGAAAATATTAAACCAATAAATATTGTAATTGGCAAGAATAATATTGGGAAATCTAGTTTATTAGATATAATTGAGATAATGAATAATCCTGAATTATTTTGGAATAATAGGACAACCAAAATATATATAGAAAAAAATCTGACAGATTCAGAAATTGAAAAAGAATTTGGAAAAATGACATTTGGAGGTGGAATTCCTACACGATATCATTATGATTTTGGAAAAAATTATATTGGAGAAAATTTTAGATTTGAGTTGTCACTAAAAAATTACACATCTTCAGTCAGTTTTATTACAAAAGCTATAGATAATATAAAACAAATAAATAATAGATTTGATGAAAGATATAAATCTTATTGGGAAGAACTAGCAACAAAGATTGAATACAATTGTAAAGAAACTAAAAGAATATTTGCTGAACGTAATATTAATGCTGAAAGAGAAACAAATTCTATGAAAATTGATGGTTATGGAAATGGAATTACAAGCGTAATAAATAATTATTTGAATAAAGCAAAATATAATGAGGATAAAGTTAGAGAGGAATTGCTAGGAAAGTTTAATGAAATAATGGGAAATGATGCTAATTTTACAGAAATAACTACACAACAAATTGAATATGCAAAAGATGATATAAGATGGGAGATATTTTTAAGAGAGGAAGCAAAAGGTCGAATAGCATTATCAAAATCAGGAAGTGGATTAAAAACTATACTTATGATTTTAGTATATACTATTTTACTTCCAGATATTGAACGGAAAAGAATTAGCAAATTATATATTTTTATTTGAAGAATTAGAAAATAATTTGCATCCATCATTAGAAAGAAGGGTATTAAAATATATAGATGAAATTTC
>CAJKVD010000186.1 GCA_905203195.1 uncultured Clostridium sp.
AAATTAGCTATAAAAATAACAAATTCATAATACCACATTTTTTAAACAATGTCCAGAAATTTCTGTACATTTTTATTTATTATATTATAGGAAGTTCAAAAAATCCTCCTATAATATAATAATAGCTAATCATTCATATTTTTAGTACCAACATCACTATTCCATTTATCAATAACATTTTGTTTTTGCTCTTTAGGTACAACAGTCATTCTAAAAGATGAGATTGCCTTATTTTTAGCATACATTGCCTCTTGCCCATCAGATTTAGGACACAACCAACCTTTTTCTTCAACTAATATCTGATAAATAATTGAAAATTCAGAATAATCTTTAAGTGACATCGTTATACCACATATACCATATAAATTTTTAGAAGCAATTGGAATTGGTATTGGGTTATTTCCATTTACATCAGTTTCAAATTCTCTATTAACACAACTTCCTCCAAACTGAAAATATTTTTTACCATTATGTGTAACTAAATCAGTAGAATTCATATTCTTCCAACCTGAAATACTTGGATTATACCCATCATTATATATCATACCAGTTGATTCACATTTTCCTTTAGCATTTTCTCCCCAATGAGTATAAATATACGCCCTAGCTTGTACAAAGTCATTTCCAAGATTTGTATCAACATTAAATGCAAGTCCTTCTGTTCTCAAAGTTTGGTCATATTTATATAATTCCTTTCCTGCAATTAAACCATTTTTATAATCATATGTCCATCCTATTTGTGAATTATGAGATACATATGTAACATCTATATAATCCACATCTGAAATTTTAACATTAACCTCAGTCTCATTTTCAGCAAAATCAGAAACAACAACAGATTTGGTAACGTTTTTATTAAATTCCTTGTAAAACATCATTTTATTGGAATCCATGTTCCAATCAGGAATCTCCTGAACTTGTTCATCTGTAGTAATTTTTCCTTTTGATTTTCCCTTTGAAATTACTATTTCCTCAAAATTACATTTAGGAGCCATATTATCAATAATAATATTTGTATTATAATCATAATCTACATTTTTCCAACCAGCATTATCAAGAACAAAGCCTTCTGCAAATTTAAACTTGAGCTTTCCATCTTCCAAAATATTTGATACTTTTAATTCATACCTAGTTATATCACCATTTTTTTCTACTTTATTCACTTCAACCTTCGGATTAACAATCTTCTCACCAACAGTTACTAATAATTTTGACAATTGTAATTTACTACTATCAAAATTTTTTTCATTAACATCAACCACTAATACTATATCATGCTTTTTACTGGCATATTCAGGATATTTAGTATTTGTATTTTTTATACTTACTACACTTATTATTGGCTTAGTTCTATCAAATTTTAAATTTGCAACATCAATATTTGAAAAGAAAACATATTTAGAATACGAATTGGTTTTTATACACAAACAAAATAAAAATATTACAATAACAAAAATAATCTTTCTTTTTATATCTCTCACCTCCAATTAAATTGCTTCACCAGCCACATATATATCAAAAACATAATTTATTATCTTTTCGCTATCAATTGTATCTTGAACATCATTTTCCAAACTACTTTCATATGGCCAATACCATCTAACAGAAATCTTTTTTACTTCATTCTTTTTTATACTTCCACATAAAAAATTTTGCAAATCTTCTAAACTATCCGCTTCTTTTTTAGTATCTATATCTTGAAATCTTAAATTTTTAGGCTTTTCATTTTTACTTTTAAATTCAACACTATATTTAGTATTATGATTAGATTTTATAATAATATCAAACACACCCTCTAATCCAGGGGCAATTTTCTCCTCTATCACATTTTTAGCATCTAATGCTCCAATTAAGCTAGCATTACTAAAATTAACATTTTTCCAAGAAACATCAAAAACATACTGTACAGGCATATTATTTAACTCATTTTCCTTTTCAGAATTTTGAAAAAACCTAAGAAACAAAATATCATCACATAAACTACTAGAAAAATTCATGTTATTTCCAAACAATATAAACATAATAATCATAAACGCAAATAAAAAAATCATTAATAATCTCTTCTTATTCTTCATAAATCTTTTCTCCTAATCACATTTGCTGTTCTGAATGAACTTGAACTTGTATCTTTTCCAATATATCCTGCATAAAATTGCTTGCATCTTTATCATATAAAATTCTTAACTCATATTTATCTTCTTGCATCTTATTATTTTCCAATTGCATTTTTGAAGTAGACATATTGTTCAAATCAATTTTATTTTCATTTTTATATAATTCAAACTTTATCGTATCTCTTAAGTTTTCTTTGATTGTATCTTTAATAGTTACTATATACATTATTTTGGTATCAGAAATTTTGCCATCACTATTATAATTTCTAACAAAGAAAGTGTATCTACCTTCTTGATTTTCATCTGTCATATTTATTTCTGGATTAGACTGTACTTCCAAGATCGGAAG
>CAJKVD010000187.1 GCA_905203195.1 uncultured Clostridium sp.
TTTATTTATTCCTTCTTTTACTATTTCTTCTATTTGTTCTATATATTCATATATATGCATTTGACATTTTTGATTTCTTGTTTCTTTTCCATAAAATTGACTTAATAGTATTGTTATTAAATTTTCGTATTTTTGTACTATTTTTATTTCTATTAAAACTATTGCTTTTACTTTGTCTATATAATTTTTATATTTTGATGTTTTTATGCAAATACTATTTTGTAATAATTTTATTCCTTCTTCTACTAAGAAATTGAAAATTTCTTCTTTGCTAGAAAAATGATAATATAGTGTTCCTTTTGCTACTCCTACTGTTGCAGTAATTTCTTCTATGCTTGTTGCATCATATCCTTTTTCTGCAAATAATTTCATGGAAGTTTCAAAAATTTTTCTTTTTGTTTTGTTCATTTTTAACCACAATCCTTTCTCAAGGCATTTTGTAACTTTTACTATTATATATTTATTTGTAAAATATTGCAATACTAAAAAGAAGTTTTGTACTAAGTGTTCAAATTTGTTGCAGTGTTTTTGTATTTTTTGACCCCGTCCACAAAAACACTTTACTTTTTTTAAAAAATACTATAAAATAAGTTTATCAAAAAAAATATTGGAAACAATAAGAAAAATGGAGGAAAAACAAATGAAGAACAGAAATGAATTATCTTTTAAAGATTTAAAATTAACATGTGATGAAAAACTCTTTTCTTTTAATACAACAGAAGAACTTGAAGGCTTGCATTCTGGTATTGGTCAAGATCGTGGTATTAAGGCTTTAGAATTTGGATTACAAGTTAATGTAAAAGGTTATAACCTATATATAGAAGGTCCTAGTGGTGTTGGTAAAACCATGTATACTAAAAATTACTTGGATAAGATTTCTGCTAAAGAAAAAGTTCCAAATGATTGGTGTTATATTTATAATTTTGATAATCCAAACAATCCTATTGCTGTTTCTTTGCCTGCTGGTCAAGGTAAAGAATTTAGGGATAATATGGATGGATTTATAAAAGAAATTAAAAAAGATATCAAAAAGACTTTTAATGCAGATGATTTTGAAAAGGAAAAGGCTTCTATAAAACAACAGTATGAAGAAAAGCGTTCTGCTTTATTGGAAAAATTAAATAAGGATGCCTTAAAATTTGATTTTCAGGTTAAAGCTTCTCAAAATGGAATTTACATGATGCCTATTGTTGATGGAAAGGTCATTGAAGAAGATGAATTTGAAAAATTAGAAGGTGCTGTAAAACAGGAATATGAAAATAAATCTGCACATGTTCAGGAACAAATTATGACTGCTATTAGTCAACTTAAAGAAATAGAAAGACAATCTGATAAAAAAGTATCTGAGTGGCAATCTAATATTGCTCTTTTAACTATTAGTGCTCATATAAATTTCTTAAAATCAAAGTATAAACGTAACAAAAAAATTAATGCATTTTTAAATAATGTTAAACAAGATGTGTTAAAAAATGTTTCATACTTTTTAGAAGAAGATAAAATTCTTGAGAATAAAAATCCTAATCAACCTAATAATCCTGCAAATAGGATTACAGATCCTTCTTTAAATTATCGTGTTAATTTGTTTGTTGATAATTCGAACAAAGAAGGTAGTCCTGTTATTATGGATTCAAACTATTCATATAGTAATATATTTGGAGCTTTAGAATATGAAAATTATTATGGTGCTTTAAAAACTGATTTTACTATGATAAAACCTGGTCTTTTGCATCAAGCAAATGGTGGATATATCATATTTCAAGCTAAAGATTTATTATCAAATCCTGCTTGTTATGAGTCTCTTAAAAAAGCTCTTCGTGTTAAAGAACTTGGTATAGAAGCTGTTCCAGAACAGCGTTCTTCTATGGTTATGATTTCACTTAGACCTGAGCCTATTCCTTTGGATTTAAAAGTTGTTTTGATTGGTAATAGTCAAATATATCAAACTCTTTTAGCTATGGATGCTGATTTTAAAAAATTATTTAAAATTAAGGTTGAATTTGAGGATGATGCTCCTTTAAATGCAGAAAATGTAAATAAATTAGCAAGAATTATTCACGGCTTTTGTGATTATGATAATTTACCTCATTTAGATAAAGGTGCTATGTGCAGATTAGTTGAATATGCTTCTAAATTAGCAGGTAGTCATTCTAAAATTTCTACTAGATTTGATGATTTAATACAACTCGTTGGAGAAGCTGCTACATGGGCAAAACTTTCTAGGTCTAAAGTTGTTACAAGTGAACTTATGAATAAAGCTTTAAAAGAACAGATTAATCGTGTTAAAAAATATGATGCTAAATATATGGAAATGATTAAAAATCATTCTTTGCTAATTGATACAGATGGTTATAAAGTTGGAACTTTAAATGGTTTAACTGTATTGACTGTTGGTGATTATACTTTTGGAAAACCTGCTAAAATTACAGTTAATACTTATACTGGAAAAAATGGTATTGTGAA
>CAJKVD010000188.1 GCA_905203195.1 uncultured Clostridium sp.
CTCGCATAAATCCTTTATCACTTCATAGTCTGCTGAAAATATATCACTTAAATTATAAAATGAATATACACTGCTTAATGCAGACGAAAAATAATGTATTTCCAAAGCCGTTGCTGTAAAAAATTCATCTTTTATTTTTTCATAATCAAATAGCGAAATAAATTTCCCATAATTTACAAAATTTGATTTATTATCTCTACAATATATTTCTAATTGTTCATCCCAACTCATATCAGATAATTTTATACCTTTTTCATCTGATATTATTGAATCGACCTCAGCCTCCTCAATTTTTTTCATTAATGGTTCCGTAAATTTCATATATTCAAATGCAAATTGCTTATCTTCTGATAATACTCCAAGCATTTGAGGGGTTAATTTGTATTTTTTGTTTTCTACATCTTTAACCATATCGTCTATAAATTCGTCTATATTAAATTTTTCCCACTCTTCATAATAATGATTTTGATGCTGTTCTTCATTTTTCTTCATTTCTACAAACATATTAGTTTGCGTTGAATCATATATTTTTCCCGTCGATTCTTTTTCCTTATCAGCATTTAATCCAAAATCAGGATTATTAATACACATTAATATACTTATTATTGACTTGTATTCTTGAGGATAATATTCACCCCCTTTCAGTTCTTCTCGCATTTTGTCAACAAGTTCTTTTACTTCCTCGTCTGGCATTAAATACCAATCATATAAACTGTTAAGTGCTAACGCTTTATGCTCTTCATCCTTCATAAGCTTCTCTTTCAACAATTTTTTTTCATCAATCCGATTTTGTACATCTTCTAAAGCAATTTCACAATCAACACATTGTGTTTTCCAATATTCGTCTATAAATGCATAACCATATATTTTAAATTTGTTAGTTGAGAATATTCCATCATTAATACAACCATATCTTATATCTTTTGACCAAACATATCCGTCTATTCCCTTTGCTCTCTGTATAGCCGTATATACTATATATATAATAATGTTTTTTAACTCTTCCGAGAACAATTTCTCTCTAGAAATATTTCCCTTATCCAATGCAACATAAATCTCTTCAATGGCTAGGCATGCAGAAATCAAAGTTCTCAAGTTTTGATGTTTTTCTTTTCTTAATAAACAGATAATTTCTTCTTTATTTTCTATAATTATTTTTTTTACATTATCTTCTTTTACACAATCAGCTATGACATCCTCAAATACCTCTTCCAATGGTATATTATATGGTATTGTTAACCCTATTAACTTTTCCTTTGTTTTTTCGTATGTAGTCTTACCTTCAAAATAATAATCCACTATCTTTCTTAGCTCTTCTCTATTTATTTCATCACTTTCTTCCTTCTTCTCTACAAATTCTTTAATATCCAGTCTACTATTTAAGGCTATACTAAATTTTAATGTCTGACTAATATCATCATCAACTTTATTTATTTCATTCTCATTGGCAACCAAAATGATTTTATATTCATTATTTTCACACAAATTATTAAGAAATCCCATTAATTCGATAATATTTATTTGGCATCTTTCTATATCATCAAAAATCAATACTAATCTTTTATTAGTACCTTTCTTTTTTTCAAATATTGCTTTGATTTCTTCGCTAACAGTTCCCTCCATATTAAATTTATTATCAATAAATCTAATACCACTTTTTCCACATAAGCTAATTACTTTTGCTAATCCATCTCCAAAATATCCCACTTTTTGTGTTTTATCTTTAATTACTTTCTGCATCAACTTCATATAAATCATATCTTGGATTTGTTCAATCTTGGCTATTCCATATAATGATATTGAAAATACCTGAATTCCTTCCTGTTCTAATCCAGGTATTAATTTCTCGTTAACAAAAAATGTCTTTCCACACCCCCATTCACCATTTAAAAGAATAGCTTGCTTTTTTCTTTCATCACTTACGTATTTTAGTATTACGTCTTTAATTTCTTCATTTGAAAGTACCTTAGCCATAATTTCCTCCTATACATTTTTCCAAATACTATCAACTTTTATTTCTAATTTTATCATATACATTAAAACTTTAAAATATATACCTATTATGACTTTACTCTACTTTTTTTGATCAATTTTCTCATGTATATTTGTATTATATAATCTATACAATTCTGTATCTTTTCCAATTGTATTATCAAATGGAATAATTACATTTCCACATTTTATCAATCCCATTCCTGACGGAGCGTTACTTACAAATTCCAATTGTGATTCTGAAACACCTACAACTTCTGCTATTTTTTCTGCATCTGTATTTGCCTGTTTTAAAATTGCTACAAACTCACTGTTTGCAAGCATTGTAGTCACTGTATAATTCTGTAAAAGGTCAACTACGTTCTGTGTTATTCCTGTACATAATCCACCCTGTTTTCTTACTTTCTTCCATAGCTGCTGTAAATACTTTGCACTATATTCTGAATTAAGCAACACATGGATTTCATC
>CAJKVD010000189.1 GCA_905203195.1 uncultured Clostridium sp.
TGAAAAAGAATTTATCTTATTAAAAAATGGATATTCTAAAGATTATTTTAAACCTTTTTACGAATGTAAATTATGTAATGATACTGGCTATGTGACTGATCAAAATTTTAATACTGTTATGTGTCAATGTTTAAAACAAAAACTTTTGGATATTTCTTTTAATAAATCAAATATGTATAGTTTAAAAAATGATAATTTTAATAATTTTAATGAATTATTTTTTTCTGATGATGTTGATTTGTCAAAATACAAATTTAATATTTCACCTAGAAAAAATATGCAAAATATAAAACAAAAAGCTCTGGAATTTATTGAAAATTTTGATGATCCTAATAGTAAAAATCTTTTATTTACAGGTGCTACTGGTTTACGGTAAAACATTTATGTCAAACTGTATAGCTGCAGAATTGTTAAAAGATGGAAAAACTGTTCTATATCAAACAGCTCCTGTATTGCTTGAAAGCGTAATAGATTTTAAATTTAGTAAAGTTAAAAGTACCAATGAAAATTTAATAAAGTCTGTATTAGAAACTGATTTATTGATAATAGACGATTTAGGTACTGAAACTGTTAATTCCTTAAAATTAAGTGAATTGTTTACAATTATAAATACACGAATATTAAATTTGAATCATCATGTAACTAAAACAATTATTTCTACAAATTTAAATATGAAAGATATTTTTTCGATATATCAAGATAGAATAGGATCCAGAATCGCAGGATATTATGATATTTATTATTTTTTTGGAGATGATTTAAGATTAAAAAGAAGATAATATATTATATAGGACGAAGTTAAAATAACTCCGTCCTATATAATACATTATCTTTATTTTTACTATTGTTCTTGTATCTCTGGTGTTAAAGTTTCTATGCTTACAACTTTTCCTCCATCTGATGTTCTCATTAGTGTAACTCCTTGCGTTGCTCTTCCTAATACACTAATATCTTTTACTTTTATTCTAATAATAGTTCCTGTATCTGTAATTAGCATTACATCTTCATCATCATTAGCAATTCTTACACCTACAATTTTACCTGTTTTTTGAGTAATTTTATATGTTACTACTCCTTTTCCTCCTCTTAATTGTACTCTGTATTCGTCTAGCTCTGTACGTTTACCAAATCCATTTTCTGTTATTGCAAGTAATGTGGCTTTCCCTCCTCTTATTATAGATTCCATTCCTATTACTTCGTCGTCTTTATCTATTCTTATTCCTATAACACCTTGAGATGTTCTACCTATTGGTCTTACGTCTTTTTCATCAAATGTTATGCATAATCCGTTTTTTGTTACTAATACTACATTATCTTCTCCATCTGTTAATCGAACTGCAATTAGTTCATCATCATCTTTTAATGTTATTCCTTGTAGTCCTGTTTTTTTGCTAGAATTATACTCTGTTAATGCTGTCTTTTTGATCAATCCATTTTTTGTTCCCATTAATAGATATTTTCCATCAGCAAAATTTTGTATTGGTATTACTGCTGATATTTTTTCTCCTGGGTCTAAACTTAATAAATTTACAATCGCTGTTCCTTTTGCTGTTCTTCCTGCTTCTGGAATTTCATATCCTCTTAATTTATATAATTTTCCTTTATTTGAGAAGAATAATATTGTATCATGTGTTGAGGCAATAAATATCTTTTTAACAAAGTCATCTGCTCTTGTTGCTATTCCTGTTATTCCTTTTCCTCCACGTTTTTGACTTCTATATGTGTCTATAGGCATTCTTTTTATATATCCAAAATGTGTTAAAGCTATAACTGTTTGCTCTTCTTTTATTAGATCTTCAACAAGAAATTCTCCTTCTGCTGGTATTATTTTTGTTAATCTGTCATCTCCAAATTTTGTTTTTATTTCTATTAATTCTTCTTTGATTATATCAAACACTAATTTTTCACTTGCTAAAATATCTCTTAAATGTGCTATTAATTGCATTAATTCGTTATATTCATTTTCTATTTTTTCTCTTTGCAAACCTGATAGTGTTTTTAATCTCATGTCTAAAATAGATTGTGCTTGGATATCAGATAATCCAAATCTTTTCATCAATCTTTCTTTTGCATCGTCATATGATGATCTAATTATTTCTATAACTTCGTCTATGTTATCTAATGCTATTTTTAAACCTTCTAATATGTGTGCTCTTGCTAAAGCTTTATCCAAGTCAAATTGTGTTCTTCGCAATATAACATCTTTTCTATGTTCTATGTAGCAATCCAATATTTGTCTTAATGTTAATATTTTAGGAACTCCATTGACTAATGCTAGCATTATAATTCCAAATGTTTCTTGCATTTGCGTATGTTTATATAATTGATTTAAAACAACTTGTGCGTTTGCATCTCTTTTTAATTCTATAACAACTCTTGTTTTTTCTTTCCTGTCAGATTCATCTCTAACTTCTGAAATTCCTTCAATTTTCTTTTCTTTAGTTAAATCTGATAT
>CAJKVD010000190.1 GCA_905203195.1 uncultured Clostridium sp.
TTACTCATATACTAATCGTGTAAGAACAATTTTAAGCATAATGATTATATTATTATACCATAGTTTGGGAAAATAAAAAATTATATTTCATCAACGTTTCATAAAAGGTGTGTAGAATGTTATTGAAAGTAGCTATAAAATACTATTGTGTAAAAAATAAAGGAGAAATAATTTATGAAGAAAATAGTATCAAGAGGAGCATGCCTATTATTTGCATTATGTTTGAGCTTAAACGCAGTTGGGTGTCAAAAAAGTAATGAAAACAATAAAATTAAGGAAGGACAATCCATAAGTTCTGAAGAGGCAGGCATGTCAATTAATGCAAATGGCAAAAATGAAACTTTTAAGCCATCAGATTATACATTGGAGGCAAAGAAAGAATATGTTTATGAATATTTAGGGCTTAAATTTAAACTCTCAGACAAATTTAGAAATTATATAGCTGATAAAAAGATAGCGATGTTAGATAATCAAAGTCCTATAGATAAAGAACTAAAGTATGCTATTTTGACATTTGAAAAAATGACAGAAGAACAAAAGAATGCAGTTATAGAAAAGATGGGCGATGGATATAAAAATTGGAAAAATGAGCTTGAAAGAATTGGGACTATTGGTATATTCGAAAAAAATACATCAAAAGAAAAAATATCTAAAATTACAAAATGTGATACTCATACTAAAATAGGAGTTTCAAGTGATGGAAAATACGATTGCTATTTAAGCACAAATAGCGGAGCTGAAAGTAATCTTCTGGATGAATTAAAAAGAACTGAGATTCAAATTATAGATAAAAAAGAACGTCCTAAAAATGGTTTTGTGCTATCAGAAAAAACTGATTTAGAAAATACAGAAGCATTTAACAAAGAATCGGTTAAAGATTTACGTAAACTATCAACAAAGGACATAAATGGCAAGGATTTTACAAGTAAAGATTTTGAGAAGTATGATCTTACTATGGTAAATGTATTTGCAACTTGGTGTACAGCTTGTGTAAAGGAAATTCCTGATTTGGTTGAGGTTCAGAATGAAATGAAAAGCAAGGGTGTAAATATCGTTGGAGTTGTTACAGATACTGTTGATGATAACGGTAAAAACAAGGAAGCAATTGAAAAGTCAAAGTTAATACATGAAAAGACAAAGGCTTCATATCCTTTCTTAATGCCAGATAAGACAAACTTTAATGGTAGATTGAATGGTATACAGGCTATGCCAGAGACTTTCTTTGTTGATAGTAATGGAAATATTGTAGGTGATACTTATTCTGGGGCAAAGAGTGCAAAGGAATGGAAGCAGGTAATTGAAAAAGAATTGGAAAAAATAAAAAATAAATAAAAGTAAAGCGGTGATTGGTATATGGTTAATAAGTTTTTAAAAAGCCGTGCCTTGTCTTTATTAATTATCTTTATTAGTATGGCGATGATTTACTATGGTCATAGTAATGGAGAAACTAAAGTTGTCTTGGATAAGGCGATAAGAATTTGTATGGAGTGTATTGGAATTGGATAGAATTAAAAATATTATAAATGGTAGTACAAAAAAAGATAAATATAAAATAAGAGATCGTTTTAGGCATTTATTTCAATCCATTTGGTTTTTAATTACTAATTCTTACTTTGAAGGGTTTAAGACTGGTAAAATCTACGGTGGGAATTTAAAGAAAATTTGCGTTCCGGGTATGAATTGTTATTCATGCCCGGGAGCAAAAGGTTCTTGTCCAATAGGATCACTACAGGCAGTAATTGGAAATTCAAAATATAAGATTAGTTATTATATAGTTGGGATTTTGTTTTTTATAGGAGCATTGGTGGGAAGATTTGTTTGTGGATGGCTGTGTCCATTTGGATTGATTCAAGATTTGCTACACAAGATTCCCTTTTTTAAAAAAGTTGAAACATTTAAGTTTGATAAACATTTGAGAAAATTGAAATACATAATATTACTTGTATTTGTAATAATATTACCTTTATTTTTGGTTGATATTTTAGGTCAGGGTTCTCCGTATTTTTGTAAACTTATTTGTCCGATTGGTATGCTGGAAGGAGGATTACCACTTGTTTTATTAAATAAAAGTATGAGAAGTGCGATAGGTTTCTTGTATTATTGGAAAGGAATCATTCTAATAGTTACTTTGTTACTTTCTATAATTATATATAGACCTTTTTGTAAATATATATGTCCACTTGGAGCTATTTACTCAATTTTTAACCCTATTTCAATATTTAGATATAGATTGGATAAGGATAAATGTATTAATTGTGGAAAATGTAAAAAAGTTTGCCAAATGAATATAGATCCAGTTGAGAATTGCAATCATCTGGAGTGTATCAGATGTGGACGATGTAAAAATGCTTGTCCAGTGGATGCAATTAGTTATGGAGTAAGAAAATAGAGAGGAGTAGTTAGGAAAGTGATAAAAAATGCTATAGCATATATTACAAGAAAGAGA
>CAJKVD010000191.1 GCA_905203195.1 uncultured Clostridium sp.
AAAAGCAAATAAAGCATTTGCTTCAAGGAAGGAAGAATAAAAGATGAGTTTAAAACCAGAAGTAAAAGAAGCATTAGAGTGGGTATATTGTATAATAATAGCAATAATTTTAGCATTATTATTTAGATATTTTATAGGTACACCAACAATAGTAAAACAAGAATCCATGAAGCCAACACTAATACAAAATCAGAGATTGTGGCTAAACAGATGGGGAAGAACAACAAAAACACTTCCAAACAAAGGAGATATAATAACATTTGAAGCACCAAGCATAATATATTCAGGAAATGACTTAGATGGCAAAGAACCAATTGCAACATATAATAATGAACCAACAAATCCAATAAAGAAATTCTTATACTATGTAGTAGAAATTGGAAAAGATAGCTATATAAAAAGAGTAATAGCATTACCAGGAGACAAAGTAGAAATAAAAGATGGAAATGTATATGTAAATGACGAAAAATTGCAAGAAGACTATTTAGCAGGAGGAGTTACAACATCAGCAAAAGTAAAAGGATTAGATGATTTCAGAGTACCACAAAACTGCGTATTTGCAATGGGAGACAATAGAGGACACAGTACAGATTGTAGAGAATTTGGATGCATCCCACTAGAAAAAATAGAAAGTAAAGTAGCCATCAGAATTTGGCCATTAAATTTATGGGGTAAAGTAAAATAGGAGAAAAAGATGTTTAATAAAATTATAGGAAATGAGGAAATACAAAACTTGTTAAAACAAGCGATAAAAAATAATAGAACATCACACAGTTACCTATTTGTGGGAACAGAAGGAATAGGGAAAAAACAAATAGCAAAAGAATTCGCAAAAGCATTGTTATGCCTAAATAATGATAAATACTGCAATACTTGCAAATCATGCATAGAATTTGATGACAACAATAATCCAGACTTTGTAATATTAGAACCAGATGAGAACAGTATAAAAATAGAACAAATAAGAGAAATACAAAGAAAAGTAGTTGAAAAGCCAATAATATCAAACCAAAAGGTATATATAATAGATAATAGCGATAAAATGACAACAGAGGCACAAAATTGTTTATTAAAAACACTAGAAGAGCCACCAAAGTATATAACAATTATATTAATAGGCACAAATGAAAATGCCTTTTTAAGCACAATAAAATCACGTTGTACAATACTAAGGTTTAAAGATATACCACAACACAAAATTGAAGAATACTTAGGCACACAACAAATATACTTCAAAGATAAAAGAATTCTAAAAGCATGTGGAGGAAGTATAGGAAAAGCTTTAGAAATAAAAGATAGACAAGAAGAATATGAAAGCATACACGAGTTTATTGAAAATCTAGCCCAAGAAAATATTATAGACATTTTTCAGAAAACACAAATTTTATTTAATTCAAAAGAAAGAATACAAGATATTTTACAATATATAAATATATTATTATTAGAAATGGCAAAAGAAAATTATAAGTACTCAGAATGTATAGAGATAGTAGAAGACACAAAGAAAAGGTTGCAATCAAATGCAAATTATGATATGACTATAGACAATATGCTATTAAAAATGAAAGAAAAAACAAGATAAAAGAAAGTGGGTAAAATTTTGAAAAATATAATAGGAGTCAGATTTAAAAAATTAGGAAAAATCTATTTCTTCAATCCAAAAAATTTACACATAAAAAAAGGAGATAAAGTAATTGTAGAAACAACACAAGGAGAGGAAATAGGAGAGGTTGTAATTCCAAATCGCCATGTAGATGACGAAAAAATAATAGGACCATTAAAAAAAGTACTAAGAATTGCAACATATAAAGACTATAAACGTTATGACGAATGTAAAAAAATAGAAAAAGAAGCATTTAAAATATGCGAAAAAAAGATAAAAGAACATAAATTAAAAATGAGTTTAACAGATGTAGAATGCAAATTTGATAATAGCAAAATTCTATTTTATTTTATAGCAGATGGAAGAATAGACTTTAGAAATTTAGTAAAAGATTTAGCAGGAATCTATAAAACAAGAATTGAATTACGACAAATAGGAGTAAGAGATGAGGTAAAAAGGATTGGTGGAAATGGAATATGTGGAAGAGAATTATGTTGTTGCTCATTTTTAAGTGATTTTGAAGCAGTATCAATAAAAATGGCTAAAGAACAAAATTTATCTTTAAACCCATCAAAAATTTCAGGAAATTGTGGAAGACTAATGTGTTGCTTAAAATATGAAGATGAAGTATATCAGAAAAAATTAAAAAAATTACCTAATATAGGTGCAATTGTAAAGACAGAAGATGGGGTTGGAGAAGTTGAAGGAATAGAAACACTAAGAGAAAGAGTAAAAGTTAAATTAAAAAATGAAGAGGGTTTTTCATATAAAAAATATGATGTAAAAGACTTAAAAG
>CAJKVD010000192.1 GCA_905203195.1 uncultured Clostridium sp.
GCTGCTGAATCTCCTCCTCCAATAATTGTTGTAGCATCAATTTCTGATAAAACTTTTGCAATAACATTAGTTCCTACTGCAAATTGTGGAAATTCAAATAAACCTAGAGGTCCATTCCATACAACTGTTTTTGCTTTTCTTAACTCTTCAGAAAATAATTTTATTGTTTCCTCCCCAATATCAAAACCTTCCCAATCTGCAGGAATTTCTGTACATTTAACAGTTTTACTTTCTGTATCTTCTTTAAATTCTTTTCCTACTCTTGTATCTACAGGAAGCATAAATTTTACACCTTTTTCTTTAGCTTTTTCCATTAACTCTTTTGCCAAATCTAATTTATCTAATTCGCATAGTGATTTTCCTACTTCATATCCTTGTGCTTTAAAAAATGTATATGCCATTCCACCACCAATTATCAAAGTATCAACTTTTTCTAACAAACTATCTATAACACCTATTTTGTCAGAAACTTTTGCTCCTCCTAAAATTGCTACAAATGGTCTTACTGGATTATTTAAAGCATCACCTAGAAATTTCAATTCCTTTTCAATTAAAAATCCTGATACTGCTGGCAAATAACTTGCAATTCCTGTTGTTGAGCTATGTGCTCTATGTGCTGTTCCAAATGCATCATTTACAAATATTTCTGCCATTGATGCTAATTTTTTAGAAAACTCTGGATCATTATCTGTTTCTTCTCTATGAAATCTTACGTTTTCCAACAAAAGAATTTCTCCTTCTTTTAAATTTTTAGCCTTTTCCATTGCATCTGATCCTATAACATCTTTTGCCATTATTACATCTTTTCCTAATAATCTTGATAATTCTTTTCCTACAGGCGCCAAAGAAAATTCTGGCTTGACTTCTCCCTTTGGTCTTCCCAAATGTGATGCTAATATTATTTTACAATTTTGTTCTAATAAATATTTTATTGTTGGTAATGCTGCAACTATTCTTGTGTTATCTGTTATATTTTGGTTTTCATCCATTGGTACATTAAAGTCACATCTTACAAATACTTTTTTTCCTTTCAAATCAATATCTCTTACCGTTTTGTTCATTTTTACTCCTCCTTTTACATTTAGATTGTTTTTTAATTCAATCCAGTTTGCTTTTATTTTGCCCCTTTTTTATTAGACAATACCATTTTATAACAAAAAACTTTAGTTTTCAATAAAAGTAACAAAAAACAATAAAAAACTACTAATAATCTAATTATCAGAAGTTTTTTATTGTTACATTAATTTTTTTTTGAAGCTATATAGCAAGCTAAATCAACTAATTTATTTGAATATCCCCATTCATTATCATACCATGCTACTAATTTTACAAATGTATCTGTTAGCATAATTCCTGCTGATGCATCAAATATTGATGTATGATTATCATGAATAAAGTCTGATGATACAACTGGTTCATCTGTATATTCTATAATTCCTTTCATATCATTCTCAGATGCTTTCTTCATTGCTGCACAAATTTCTTCATATGTTGTTGGTTTTGCTAAATTACATGTTAAATCGACAACTGAAACATCTATTGTTGGTACTCTAAATGCCATTCCTGTTAATTTACCATTTAATGATGGTATTACTTTCCCAACAGCTTTTGCTGCTCCTGTAGATGATGGTATAATATTTGCTGCTGCCGCTCTACCACCTCTCCAATCTTTTTTAGATGCTCCATCAACTGTTTTTTGTGTTGCTGTTGTACTATGAACTGTTGTCATTAATCCTTCTTTTATTCCAAAATTATCATTTATAACTTTAGCAAGTGGTGCTAAGCAGTTTGTTGTACATGATGCATTAGATACAATATTCATACTTGGATCATATGTTTCATTATTTACTCCCATTACAAACATTGGAGCATCTTTAGATGGTGCACTAATTATAACTTGTTTTGCACCTGCATCTATATGAGCTTGTGCCTTTTCTAATGTTGTAAAAACTCCTGAGCATTCTAATACGTATTCAACACCTAATTCTCCCCATGGAATATTATGTGGATCCATTTCGTTATATACTTTTATTTCTTTTCCATTTACAAATAAATTTCCATCTTTTGCACATACTTCACCATCAAATCTACCATGTACAGTATCATATTTTGCCATATATGCCATATAATCTGCTGCAATAAATGGATCATTTATTGCCACTACTTCTACTCCTTCTTTTGCTAATGCTGCTTGGAATGATAAGTTTCCTATTCTTCCAAATCCATTAATTCCTAATTTAATTGACATTTCAAATTCCTCCTTTTATAAAAAAACTGTTGTTTTTCTATTTTAGTATTTCCAAATTATTTTAAACAATACTTTTTTTATTTTTGTATTATTTTTTGGACATTCATATTCTATACCATTGACATCTAAAATTCAAGTATT
>CAJKVD010000193.1 GCA_905203195.1 uncultured Clostridium sp.
TGTTCAGCTAATAAACAATGCTTGCTAGAAGTCTTCACAACAAAATCAAAAATTTCTTTTGCCTTTTTCTTTTCTCCAGCCTCTAAATAATACAATGTCAACCATAAATTAGCAATAGGCCAAGGATTACCATTTCTATAACCATCATTTTCAAAACGTTTATATCCTCCTGTATATGTTCTTAATGATAAATTAATTCTATCTACAGTATTTAAAATTTTCTTTTCCTTTGGTTTATACACACTAAAAGGTGTTACGGCTCCTAAAATGCTAATATCCATTTTCTTATCATCTGTGTTTCTCACATATGACTTTTTACTTTCATCATATAGATTTTGATCTATATAATTCTTTATATCAATCATTAATTTTCGAATTTCTTTTTCATTTTTTTGAACCTTTTCTTCTTTCAATCTATTGTTTTCAAAATCTGAAACATTTTTACCAAGTACTTTATATATTGTTAAAATACATTCAAATGCAGAATAAATACTTGACAAGGAATATAAATGTACACCTTCACACATTTCCCATAAATCATAACTTATATGTAATTTACGCTCTTTTCCATGTTTCTTTAATTGTTCTTCCATTTCTTCTTTAACCTTATCTTTATTGGCTATTTCTTCTGGTTTTAAATTCAACCAATCTTTTACATAATGTTTTAAAAATGATATTGCCTTTTCACACATTGGTAATGTTTCTTTCAAAAATTTTTCATTTTTTGTTGCTAAATAATGTTCATATACACCATATATAACACTTGCTGTTTCATCCACCTGATATCCCCAAGACGGAGCCAATTTACAATCTGTATAAAAACGTTGTTCCCACATACCATTTTTGCTTTGGGTTTTTTTACAAAACACCTTGTAAAACTTTTCTGTTTCCTTATCCATATTTAAAATATCCATCGCCTTTGTAATAAAAACTGCGTCACGTGGCCAACAATAAGCATATCTTCCACACTGTGTTCTTTCCTCATCTATTTCTGGAGAAGCTATTACACCTCCAGTTTCCTGATTAGTTAATAATGGAAACAGCAATATACTTCTCTTATATATTTCATATATTTTTTCCTCATAACTATTTTCTGATTCTTTAAGATTTAAGCCATTATGTATCCTAACATATTTTCTCCAATAAGATTTTACATTTGTATATTCTTTTACAAAATCAATTCTCTTTATTCTATCTATTTCATCTTCTAAATCAGATACATTATTATTATCTCCAACCATAACACATAAATATAATTCTTTTTTTTCATTTGGTTTTATAATGCCTAAATCATAACAAACACTACAATCGGCAGACATTCCTATATAATCTTTATCTTGAATTTCCCCTCTTTTTATAGTATTTTTGCTTCCATTAATTTGGTGATTTAAAATATCATAGTCTTTCACAAATATGGATACAGAAAAATCATGTGCATATTGACTCATTCCTCCATCAATAATTCTAGCACTAACCATATTATTCTGGTCTGTTAGAAGCCCAGAATGTACATAAAACTTTGTTTCCAAATCTATTGTAGATTCATTTATAAACAAATATTTTTTTACTAAAACATTTTCTTTCATCAAAATAAAATCTGTTTGTAACATATGCAAATTAAAATATGTATTTACAACTTCTGTATTTAAAACATTAGTATCTGTATCATAATATTGTTTATAAACATTATTTATATCATCATGCAAATAAATTAAATCTGATGTATTTATTTTAACTCCAGTATGAAAAAAATCTATATATTGCTTATTATCTTTACATGGAAAATATAATCTTTGCAACTCTCCTTTTTCAGTAAACGTTGCCAACATATTTTTATTACCAATTATTGCTTCATTCAAATATTTATTCACCTTTTTATTTTTCCTCCTAACTGTACCCTTCTTAAATTGGAAAAGAATTAAATTTTAAGTGACATTTAACACAGCCAAAATTATAATTATTTTTCAATTTAGCCTTCAATAACATTAAGAATTTGACGCTCTAATTCTTTCATCTTCTCATTAATTCTAAAAATATCTTGATCATGTAAATCATGATTATTAACATCATCATTTACAGAATCCTCCATATCTTTTAATTCTTCTTTTAATTTTTCCAACCTCTTAACAACTTCTGTTCTAATATTAATAGGTAATTTTTTATCAAGAGTATGAATCAAATTAATCTTGTCTTTATTAATTTCATAAGTATCACCAAAATCTGGAATTGTAACAGGCAATTTAGTATCTGTAACAATTTTTTGCTCCAAAACTTCTTGAGATTCTTCTTCACCATGTATTAAAAAAATATGTTTTGGTTTTTCTATAAAAGAATATACAAAATTCATCAATCCCTCTTGATCAGCATGACCTGAATATCCTTCTATAT
>CAJKVD010000194.1 GCA_905203195.1 uncultured Clostridium sp.
TTAATTGATGATGGAGCAATAGAATTAGTAGTAGACGAAATAGTAGGAAAAGACATAGTATGTACAGTAGTACATGGAAATGGATTAGGAAGTAGAAAAACAATAAATCTACCAGGTACAGCAGTACGTTTACCAGCATTAAAAGAAAAAGATATCAAAGACTTAAAAACAGCTTGTGAACATGATTATGATTATGTTGCAATGTCATTCACAAGAAACAAAGATGATATTGACCAGGTAAGAAAAGTATTAGATGAAAATGGTGGAAAAGACATAAAGATAGTAACAAAAGTTGAAAATGTAGAAGGTTTGGAACATATGGAAGAAATTGTAGCAAATGCAGATGTTCAAATGATTGCTCGTGGAGACATGGCAACAGAAACAGACTTTACAGAACCACCAGTAGCTCAAAAGAAATTTATAAAATTATCAAACAAAGCAAACAAACCAGCTATAACAGCTACACAAATGCTAGAATCAATGACATTTAATCCATTACCAACAAGAGCAGAAGCTAGTGACGTAGCAAATGCAATATTTGATAGAACAAGCGCTATAATGCTTTCAGGAGAATGTGCAATGGGTAAATATCCAGTAGAATGTGTAAAAACAATGGTAAAAATAGCAGGAAGAGTAGAACCAGAAATAGATTACTGGAAAAGATTCAGAAACAATGATAATATTGATTTATCAGATTTCGAAACAAAAATTGCATATTCAACATGTGTAACAGCAATGAACATGGAAGCAGATGCAATTGTATGTTATACACATTCAGGAGATTCAGCAAGAAAATTAGCAGGATTAGGAGCTGGATGCCCAATATTAGCAATTACAGACAATAGAAGAACATTCAATCAATTAGCAATTGCATGGAATGTAACACCAATTTATATAGAAGCTCAAGAAAACATAGATAAAACAGTTGAAATGGGAATTGAAAAATTAAAACAAAAAGAAATATTAGAAAAAGGAGATTTAATAGTAATCTCAGGAGGAGCTAAATTATTAGAAAACGCAGAATATAGCAAAATTGTTGGAGGAGTAGCTAAGATTTAGTTTTATAAAATAAAATAGAAAAAAGACCATTAAAAAATACCAGATAAAATTAATTAAAATTTTATCTGGCATTTTTTAATGGTCTTTTGGAAAAAATAGGAAAAGGTATTTACTTTTTTAATAACATATAATATAATGGTGCCATCTAATATAAAGGGAGGTTTTTATATGAAAAAGTTAACAAAAAAGTTTACGGGTATAGCAATTATAGCCATATTATTAATGCTATATCCAATTATGACTTTAGCAACTGAAAGCACAAATGAAAACTTGCAAATTGTACAAACAGAAAAAGAAAAATTCATAATTTATCTAAAAGATTTACAAGATAAAGAATTCAGTTACGCAATATCAAAAGATCAAACAACAAATGAAATGAATTTAAATTATATTCACTCTGTAAAAGATAAAGATAATAATCAAGTAATCTTGGTAGATAAAGGCATTTACGATGTAACCCAAGGTACAAAAGCATATTTGTGGATAAAACAAGAAGGAAAGCAATTAGAGACTGCAAAAGAGGTAGACTTTTCTAAAGCTTTTGAAAAAAACAAAATTGAAGAGGTAGAAAACATAACAAAAAAAATAAAAACAGAAACTATATCAGATTTATTAGAAGAAGAAAAAACAGATGAAAACGGTGTAAAAATAACAGTAAAAGTTGGAGGAATAAAAATAACAGATTCAAAAGAAGCACAATATTTTTATGAAATGATGCCAGCAACAGAAAATTATGCAACATTAATAGAAAAAGCAGAAAAAATAAAAAATGAATACAGCAATATGGATATGTATACTAAAATTCAAACAGCAAAAGAATTTTACGAATTATATAACCAACTAGCAGAAAAGGCAAATTGGCAATCAGTAGAAAACATGCAAATAAAACAACCAAAAGAAGCAACAGAAGGTTCAAAATATGTGGTATTTATAAAAAAAGTAGAAGAAAACAAAGAAACTGTAGATGTTCAGTTTTTAATTTCAACAGAAGAACAAACACCATCATATGAAAAAGAAAAGAAAATTGTACAAGAAACTACAAAATTACCAATCACAGGTGATAATTTAGTATTGTTAATTGCATTTACAATAGTAGTTATCGCAATAATTTTTGCATTTATAAAAATGAAAAAGTCAGATAACAAAACAAAAGAGAGCAAATAAATGAAGCACAAAATATACACAGCAATATTTACAATATTGCTAATAATAGCTATTGTATTACTAGTATGTATTATATATAAATATGGAAATAGACAATTAAATGAAAATAAAAACAAAGAAATATTAGAAGTAATGGCAAAAACTGATTCAGAAGAAAATAAT
>CAJKVD010000195.1 GCA_905203195.1 uncultured Clostridium sp.
CACTTCAAATTCATCACACCATTCGTGTTTTTCAGCTCCTTCTGGATAATAATGTTTATAATTTAATATATTTTTTCCGCCTCTTTCTCTAACACTTAACCACTCAAATGGATATTTTTCTCTTGTAAAATCTCTGTACTCTGGTGTATAATATTCATCTTTTTGTACTGTAACCTTATCATATTTAGCTATTACCTCTAAAATTTCATTTAAACTTTTATACTCCTTTTCAGAAAGTTTGATTTTAATTTCAATCTCTACATCATTAGTGTTTGACATATTTTTTCCTCCTGTTTATTTATTGTTTTTTGCACATTTCAATATCACAGTCACTTATTGATAATCCATGTGCAATTTTTATTGCCTTACAACCTTTCCCACACCCCTGACATTCTTTTTTATCGTTTACATTTTGAACATAATCTGGCAACCTATATTCATTCATTTCTTTGAGTAAGTCAAATTTCTTATTTAGTATATTACCATACAAGAAATCTTCCTTTTTATATTTTGCTTCTTCATTCTCACATGCAAAAACCATATATGGGCAAACCGCTACATCTCCATTTGTGAAAATATATGTAATTTCACAGTTACAATCTGATAATTTTTCTTCAGAATTTTCTTTTGGAATTCTTATGAAAACAGTTTGAAATTTTTCAGTTTCTAAATCTTCTTTTTCTATACTTTTTCTCAATTCAATTAATTCTTGTTGGTTATATGCTAAATTTTGTGTATATTCTCCTCTTCCAAATTTAGATAATGGATTAAATAAAACATAATTTGCATTATATTTCTTTGCAAACTTGCATATGTCAATATATTCTTGTATTGATGAAAACCTATTAGGCGAAGTCATAATCCCATTTAGCAAAGCATATTTTGATAACAGTTTGATATTTTCAATTATTTTATTAAAAACAATCTCACTATCGTTGCCTCTAAATTTTCCATGTGACTTGCTAGAAAAGCCGTCCAAACTAACATTTACATGTATATCATTAAGTTTTTTCATTTCAATAATTTTTTCTTCATTTAGCCCTAGCGCATTAGTACATAGTGTGATATGTATATTACTATCACTAAACAGTTTCATTATATCCATAATATTCCTATGAATCATTGGTTCTCCACCAGTCAGTGTAACTCTTGTAACATTTGCATTCTTTAGCTTTGGTAATATTATATCTCTAATTTTTTCAAAAGATAAATCATTTCCTTCTGGTAAACTTGACACAAAACAATGTTTACATTTTAAATTACATCTTTCTGTAATTTGTAATAAAGCTTTCATATTTGGCTTTTGTACTGTAGATCTAAAAAAACAGCATGATTGTTTATTATCTTTTGTATCATAAATCATTTTCTTTTCCATTTACTCTACCTCCAATATAACGGGAAGATGATCACTATATTCCAAATCAGGTGAATAGCATCTTCTTAAAAATTTTTTCAATACTTTACTACACATAATATAGTCAAATCTAAATCTCCACCCATAGGCATTATTTTCATTTCTTGCTCTATATGAACGCCATGTATACTGTATTTGGTTTGGATTTAATTCTCTAAAAGTATCTACAAATCCTATTTCTAATATTTTATCCATTAACCACCTCTCTTCCAACAAAAAACCCGACTTTTTAGAAATTTCCTTTGGTTTATTAACATCTATTTCATTGTGTGCAATATTAGCATCACAGCATAGAAATATCTTTTTATGAGTTTTTAATAATTCTTGCATTAAATTTTTCAAATCTTTTAAAAATTCCTTTTTATATTCTAATCTTTTAGAGCCATTAGGAACATATGAATTTATCACAACATATTCATCAAACATAGTTATAATTGTTCTTCCTTCAACATCTTTTTCATTGTTGATTAATCCTAGTGTTACCTTTATAGGTTTTACTTTACTTAATGTAACCGTTCCTGAATATCCTTTTTTCTCACCACAATTAAAAGTTATACTATAATTGTTCCTAAATTCTCTTAAAATTTCTTCACATACATTTTGCTCTGCTCTTACCTCCTGTAAGCAAATAATGTCTGCATCCTCTTGCTTTATCCAATTTAATACATTCAATTTGGTTGCTGCTCTTAGCCCATTCAAATTATAACTTATAATTTTCATTTTTAAGAACCTCTTTCTATATTAGAATTTAACAAATTTACATATAAAGTATCACATTTTTTTGAATTTTTCAAGGATTTTTGTCTTTTTTCAAAGTTCTTAAATATTTTTATGTTATTATACTAACTCTCAAATTTATATAATTATTATCTTATTTTACTTAATAATTAGAATACTAATCTCAGCGACAAATTACTATTTTTATTTATATTATCATTTTATTAATAAAAATA
>CAJKVD010000196.1 GCA_905203195.1 uncultured Clostridium sp.
TTTTCGTGTTTTTTCCTTAATTATTATAACTTATTTTTTTGTATTTATCAAGAACTTTTAGTTTTGTTTTGTTGGAATTCTTACTACAACTTCTGTTCCTTTTCCTACTTCACTTTTTATATCTATGCTTCCTCCATTTTTGTCGAGTATTTCTTTGGCTATAGATAACCCTAATCCAGTGCCACCTAATTCTCTTGTGCGTGCTTTATCTACCCTATAAAACCTTTCAAATATTCTTGTTAAGTCTTCTTCTGGTATTCCTATTCCATTGTCAATTATCTTTATGTATGCATCTGTATATACAAAACCTACATATATCTTTATTTCTCCACCATCTTTTGTGTATTTTATGCTATTTGTTAATATATTTAATATAACTCTTTGTATATCATCTTTGTCCGCATATACTGGTGGTACATCTGCTGTTACAAAACAGTTTACATTATGTCCTTTTTTCTTTATTTCTATTGCTAGCTTTTCCTGTGATTTTTTTACGAGTTCACCTAGATCAAATGATTCTTTTTTTGTTTTCTTTTTATTACTATCATATCTTGATAATGTTAGCAAATCTGTTACCAATCTTGCCATTCTTCTTGATTCTGATGCTATTACATTTAAAAACTTTATTTTTGTTTCTTCATCATATCCACCTTCTAGCAAAGTATCTGCATATCCCATTATTGATGTTATTGGTGTTTTTAGTTCATGTGATACATCTGCTACAAATTCTTTTTGCATATTGTCCAATTTTACATGTTCTGTTATGTCTTGTATTACTGCTATTACTCCATCTGGTCGTTCTTTCTCATCTTTAAATGGTGCAAAAAACACATTTACATATCTTTCTTCTACTTGCATACGTTGTTCTGTTGATGTCCAGTTCTCTAAATATATTATTTTTTCCATATTAATATCTAATTTAAATTTTGTAAAAATGTCTTCAAATGTATTGTCTTCTGGTCTTATACTCAATAATTTTTTTGCTGCAGGATTTATTAATATTATTTCTCCTGCTCTATTAAATGCTATTATTCCATCTGTCATGTGTAATAATATTGTTTCTATTTGATTTTTTTGTGTTGATACTTCACTTAGCTTGTCCTTTAATTCTATAGTCATTGCATCTATTACGTTTTCTAAATTTCCATTTATTTTTTTAGAACTTTTCTTTTCTTTTTTATCATTTTTTTCTTCTGCTTTTATTTCTTCTGCACTTTCTATTAGTTTATTAATTGGATACATTACATATTTTGATATATATTTGTATATATAGATTCCTATTATTATTGTTGCAACTATTGCAATTGATATATATATAATTGCATTTATTTTTGTATTGGTTTTATAGCATGCTACTCCTATTATAGATATTAATATTATTTGAGTAATGCACATAAGTAATATTATTTTAGATTGAGTGTTTTTTAACATTTTTTCTTTCCCTTCTCATCTACCAATTCTCTTATTTCTTTATATATTTTACTTTCCGCATCTTTTGTTGAGGCTTTTAGTGCATTTTTTCCCATTTCTATTGCTTTGTTTCCTTGCAATATTTCCATTATTGTTTTTTGTAAATTCTCATATTTTAGCTCATTATCTAATATGATTTTTGCTGCACCTATTTTTTCTAATACTTGCGCATTATATAATTGATGATTATGACTTACATTTGGTAATGGTATTAATATTGATGGTTTTCCTAAATTTGCTATTTCTGTTATTGTCATCGCTCCACTTCTTGCTACTATTAAATCTGATACATTCATTATTTCTTCCATGTTGTAGATATATGGAACTATTTTTGAGTTTTTTACATTATTAATTGATATTTTTTCTTCTTCTAATTTTTCTTTAATTATCTCGTATTGTTTTGGTCCTGTCGCCCACATTATTTGATATTCTTCATTTGCTTTTTGTTTTATTATTTCTACTATTGCTTCATTAATTCTTTGAGCTCCCTGACTTCCACCAAAAATTAGTACAACTGGTTTGTCAGTTTTTAATCCAGCATTTTTTAATATTTGATTTTTTTCTGTTTGTGTATATTCTTTTTTTTGTGTTTTTACTGGTGTTCCTGTAAATACTACATTATTTTTAGTTTGAATTCTTGGTATTGCATCTTTAAAAGATACCATTATTGTATCTGTCTTTTTTGCTAGCATTTTTACTGCTTTTCCTGGAAATGCATTGCTTTCGTGTAACATTGTTGGTATTTTTAATTTATTTGCTTCCCATATTGTTGCTCCACAGATATATCCACCTGTTCCTATTACTACATCTGGCTTAAATTTTTCTATTATTTCTTTTGCTTCTTTAAAACCTTGTATTGTTTTTATTGTTTTTTTAA
>CAJKVD010000197.1 GCA_905203195.1 uncultured Clostridium sp.
AAGAAGCAGTAGAGAGTATTTTTGGCTATACAATTTCGGCTGCTAAAGGAAAGCCTACAAACAGCGAATTTATTGCAATGATTGCTGATAAGTTGAGATTGGAATTAAAGAGTGCATAGAAAATATTTAAAGCTGAAAATAATTGTATAACTTTGAAAATAATGGAAATAATAAAAATAATATATTGTTTTCAAAGGAGGAAAAAGTTATGGAGACAAGTAACTTGAAGAATACAGTAATATTAAAAAGTGTTCCGTCAAATATAATTGAAGAAGCAATTATTGTTTTAAAAAAAGGCATAAAAATAAAAGAATGCCAAATGCAGAATAATGCAGAAAAGAATGATCATATTATAAAAGAAGCGGAAATGATTATAAATGAATATTGTGAAAAGGTTGAGAATAGTAAAAAGAAGGATAAATTAATAAAAAAGATACAAAGAAAATATGCAAAAGCAAAAAAAATTTTAATAATAGCAAGTATAATTTCTGTTATAGAGATGATAATTATATTTATAAAATAAAACAAGCTATCATAAAAACACCTAGGGTTGAATACATTTTAAAAGGAAATGTATATTAATCAGGGGGTGTTTTTTTAGTGGAAAAAACTATGTCTGTTGAAGAAAAAATAAGAAAAGCAGAAGAGATATATTATAGGCGAAAAGGAGTAAATAACGAACAAAAATATGTTAAAAGAGAACAGGTTGATGAATCAAAAAAAGATGTAAAATTATTAAAAAAAATGGTTGTTCAAATTGTGATTTGCTTAATTATATATGCAGCTTTCTATATAATACAAAATAATCAATTTGTTTTTTCGCAAGATTTTATTAATAAAGCAAAAGAAGTATTATCCTATGATACTAATTTTGAAAAAATGTTTGAGAATATAAAAAATAATATAAGTTATTTTAATCAAAATAATGGTATTTTTGTAAAGAATACAGAAGAAAATAATGTACAAGAGCAAAATACTGAAAACGTGGAAGAGAATAAAAGTGTTGAAGAATCTGCTACAGATAGCGCTATAGGTGGTGCAGAAGAAGAACAAAATTTAAATAAAAGTGTTGAATTATCTCAAGAAGAACAAGATATAAATAATGTAAAAAACACAACAACTTTTATAAAACCATTAGAGGGTATTATAAGTTCAAAATTTGGTTATAGAGAAACCGCAACAGGTGTAGTACCTAAGAATCATACAGGTACAGATATTGCTGCGAGTTTTGGTACAAAAATTATGTCTGCTACAGATGGAGAAATTGTGTTGGCTTCAGAAGAGGGAGATTATGGAAAACATTTAAAGGTTCAGATAGGGGAAGTAGCTATTATATATGCACATTGTAATCAATTATATGTTAAACAAGGTGAACATGTTAAACAAGGACAAGAGATTGCAGAAGTTGGTTCCACTGGAAATTCTACAGGACCACATTTACATTTTGAGGTTAGATATCAAGAAAGAATTGTTGATCCTCAAACACTTTTAGAAATTTAAATTTGGAAAAGAGAGGAATATGAGGTTAAAATTAGATTTAAAAATTTTTTTAATAATATTTTTGTTTTTATTAACTAACCAAATAGAGTTATATTCTATTATGATGATATGTGCTGTATTACATGAATTTGGACATTTGCTTGCAGGTCTTCTTTTAAAATTAAAACCTGAAAAAGTGGAAGTTATCCCTATTGGAGTTAGAATTGTATTTAAATTGAATATGAGAGATTTTAATAAGAAAATTGGAGAGTCAAATGTTTATGAAATAAAAAAAATTATTGTTGCATTTGCTGGGCCATTAACTAATTTTATTTTAATATATATTGTATCAAAATTGGATATAGATATAATACAAAAAATTAATTTGGTATATGCTAATTTTTTGTTGGTGATAGTTAATCTTTTGCCTATATTTCCTTTAGATGGTGGGAGGATTTTATATGGTGTTATAAGGTTATTTTGTGGAAAACAAAAGGCTGAAAGTGTAATGAATATAGTTTCAATTCTTATGTTATTTTTTGTTACAATTTTGGGAATTGTTGCATTTTTTTATAATAGAAATATAGCCATTTTTTTATTTTTGTTTTATATATATTTTTTGGTTTTAAAGGAGAATAAAAAGTATAAAAATAGAAAAATCATATATAAAATATTATCAAAAGGTATTGAAAAAAAGTATGAAAAATAGTAAACTATAAATGAATAAATATGTAAGGAGAGTTCAAAAGATGAAGTCAAAAGTCAAACAGGAAAAAGGTGTTACTTTAATTGTATTAGTAATTACAGTTATAGCGTTATCAATATTGACTTTTACAAT
>CAJKVD010000198.1 GCA_905203195.1 uncultured Clostridium sp.
GTTTTGTTTTCCAATCAAAAAATGTTACAATAAAAACATAGTAATACAAACAATTGTTAATGATAATATAAGAATGTACAAAAAATCAAATTTAAAAATGTACAAAAATGTACATAGTTAAATTGAAAAAAGTACATTCTTTTTTGTTATACTTTTATGGGAGGTATAACAAATGAATGAAGAATATAAAAAGAAAATAGAAAAATTAAAACAGGAGTTATTAATAATGAAAACATTAAATATCAAACCAAATTATTCAGAATTATCCAGAATTTATAAAGTAGATAGAAGAACAATTGAAAAATATAATAACGGATATAGTAAATCAGAAATTAAAAGAAATAGAAAATCAAAATTAGATAAATATTATGATGAAATAAAAGAAAAATTAGAACTTCCAGGAATTACCATCACAGGATTATATCAATATTTTATGAAAATAGAAAATATTGGAACATATTCAAATTTTTATAATTATATAAAAATAAAAAAATTAAAGCCCAAAAAGAATAATAAAGTACATTTGAGATTTGAAACAGAATATGGAAAACAATTACAATTTGATTGGAAAGAAGATATACAAATGATAAATAAAAATGGAGAAAAATTTGAATTTAATATATTCTCTGCAACATTAGGAGCAAGTAGAATGCATGTGTTTATATATAGTAAATTCAAAACAAGAGTAGATGTTGAAAGATGTTTAGTGAAAACATTTGAATATATAAAAGGAATACCCAAAGAAATACTTACAGATAACATGAGTAGTATAGTTGATACCAAAACCGGAAAATTTTATAAAGAATTTATATCATTTGTAAAAGATATAGGAACATATGCAAAACACTGTAAACCAAAACACCCATATACAAAAGGCAAAGATGAATCAGCAAATAGATTCATGAGTTGGCTTATACCATATAATCATGAATTTGAAAATGAAGAAGAATTAATAAAAATAATAGAAGAAATAAATTTAAAAGTAAATAAACAAGTTAACTCCAGTACAGGAGTTGCACCAATAATGCTTTTTAATAAAGAAAAAGAATATCTTAAACCATTGCCAAATGAAGAAATTTTAAAACAATATTTAAAAGATACAATCCGAGTAAAAGTATCAAATTCATCATTATTTTATTACAAAGGAAAAAGATATTCAGTTCCAAATAAGTTTATTGATTATACATTAGATGTACAAGAAAATGATAATAAACTCTATGTATATTATAACAGAGAATTAATAACAATACACGAAATAACAGAAAAAAATATAAATTATAAAGAAGAGCATTATATAGAAGGATTACAAAATATATTAAAAAATAAAGAACAAGAAGAAATTGAGAAATTAGCAAGGACAAATTTAGAAAATCTAAATAAATTATGTGAGGTGTAAGAAATGAGTAATTATACAAAATTAAATAATAATTTAGAAACATTAAAATTAGTAAAAATAAAAGAAAATATAGACAAATACATAGACTTAATAAATTCTAAACAAAAGGATGTAGTAGAAGCATTATATGAATTAACAAATATGGAAATAAATTTAATGCAGGAAAGAGCAATGTATAGTTGTGTAAGAGTAGCAGGATTTCCATTTATAAAGGAGTTTGAAGATTTTGATTTTGAATTTCAACCAAGTATAAATAAAGAAAAGATATTAGATTTCAAAAATTTGAGATATATAGAGAAAAAAGAAAACATATTATTTATAGGAAGCCCAGGAGTTGGAAAAACGCATTTAGCAACATCTATAGGAATAGTAGCAGCCAAAAATAGAATATCAACATATTTTATAAATTGCAATGATTTAATAGAAAATTTAAAGAAAGCAAAATCAGAAAACAGGTTTGCAAATAGATTAAATCATTATGCAAGATATAAATTATTGATAATAGATGAAGTTGGATTTTTACCAATAGATAGTGAAGGAGCGAATATGTTGTTTCAGTTGATAAATAAAAGATACGAAAAAAATTCTACAATAATAACAAGTAATAAACCATTTGGAAAATGGCATGAAATATTTGGAGATATAACATTAGCAAATGCAATATTGGACAGACTTTTGCATCATTCACATATAATAAATATAAATGGAAAATCATATAGACTAAAGGATAAAATTGATTCAAATGTAACAGAACCAAATGAAGATAAATGAAAAATCAAATTTAAAAATGTACAATTTTGTGCATCAATAAATTTGAATAATTGTACATTTTTGTATTGACATTAACAATTTGCAAGATGATTCTTAAATACTTCAAAAAGCTTCTCTTCATCCTTATACAAATAATAGCCATTTTGCTT
>CAJKVD010000199.1 GCA_905203195.1 uncultured Clostridium sp.
TCCTAAATTGATTCCATTTTCATCATATTCATAACCATTCAAGGTTTTAAATTTTACTGGTATTTTTAGATTTCCATGGTGTTCATAGTAATTTTGGACTAAGGCATAATTTTTATTCCATTCGTTATTATTATCTCTTGTTTCAAAGCACATCCCTAATTTTTTTAATAAATTTATTTTTTCTGGACTGAGCTTTGCTTTTTTATATAATTGTTTTTGGTTTTGAATCCATATTCCTAAATTGATTCCATTTTCATCATATTCATAACCATTCAAGGTTTTAAATTTTACTGGTATTTCTAAATTCCCGTGATGTTCATAGTAATTCTGGACTAAGGCATAATTTTCATTCCAGTCATTATAATTTACTGTTTCAAGGCGCATTCCTAATTTTTTTAATAAATTTATTCTTTCTGGACTGAGCTTTGCTTTTTTATATGACTGTCTTTGGTTTTGAATCCACATTCCTAAATTGATTCCATTTTCATCATATTCATAACCATTCAAGGTTTTAAATTTTTCTGGTATTTCTAAATTTCCATTGTGTTCATAATATGCTGATGCAATATTATATTTAATAATCCATATTTCTTCAAATTTATTTTTCATTTTGTTTACATATGCCCCCTGTATTTGTTTTGGTATAATAACACATTTTATTAATAATTGCAAGATGCATGGTGATTATTATTACTTTAAAAAGTAAATGCAATTTTATTTTTTTATTTTTAAAGTTGCATTTAGTCTAATAATGCATTTTAATATATCTCAATCAATTGTTTTGCTTAGAGAGCGAAGGAGGTTATACTATGAAAAAAGACTAACAATTGATTAAATATACTATTACAAAAAGTTGCATTTAATTTGAAAATAAAAATGTAAACTTGTTTTCATAGTGCAATAAATTTCCTTTTTCACTATTTATTATACATATTTTCATAAAAAATAAAGGTATAAATTGCATTATACCCTTAAATATCAATAATTTAATACAAATTGCATTTAACTAACCATTTATAGGATATCGTATACAAATAAAATGATTCTCATTATATATAAAGGAAGATTAAAATTATACAAAAAAGATTCAGAATTTTTTCTAAATCTTTGTTTTACCTTGACCTTCCTTTTGTTTCATTAGTCATTTGATAATTATATAGTCTTTCAAGTTGTTCGTTGTCTATATGAATTACTTTACCACCTTTGGGATTAATTTTTTCACCACCAAAAACTATCCATATTGCATCAAGTGGCATATCTGGCATTGAAGCTTTACCATCAGTGAAAATTATTTTATTTTCAACTCGTCTTGAAAAAGCACCTACAGCAACGTCAAAGTTAGTACCTCCTCCACCTTCAAATCGCATTTTTTCTATATCTTCCTCTGTTCTAATCTCATGAAATCCATAAAATTCTGTATCAAAACATCCAACTTTTAATTTAGTATGTTGTAATATATTTTTACATTCTCTTAAAAAGTTCTTTAATAATACTTCATTTATTGAGCCACTTGTATCAAGAACAATTTCAGTTTCTGGCATTGGCTGTTCTTCTAAATTAGCACTAACTACACCATCTTCTAATGTTGCATTTTTATAAGACCAATCAACATCATACTTAATTGCCTCTCTTAAAACATAACGCCAATCAATTATTGGTTTAGCAGTACCTATATTATTAACTGTTCTAATATCTCTATTCGTTGATGTGCCTGCTTGTGATGCTTGTTTTGAAATTACCTCTTTTAATTCTTCTAGCTGTTTCTTTTTATCTTCAAGGTTCTTTTTAAAAGCATCTTTTTCTCCCATACTTTCAAGTTCTTCTTGTTTCTTTTCAAGTTCAGTTTTCTCTTTATCTTTTCCTAATAATTTGTCTAATAAACTCTCTTTTTTATCAGTTTTTTCTCGTTGTTCTTTATGTTTTTTTACTGCTTGTTCCCACATACTGTGAGTATCATGCCCAACATCTTGTTTTGATTTATCTTCTTTTTGTGAATCTTCCCCAGATTCACCACCACTCTGTTCTTGTGATTGCTTTTCTTGCCCTTGTGAACCTCCACTACCTAAATTACCTTGTTGTTGTGATTGAGGCTGTTGCTGATTCTGTGTTTCTCCATTATCTTGTTGTGATTGAGGTTGTTGTTGATTATTTTCACTTTGACTACCACCACTACTTTGTTGGTGATTTTGTTGACTATTGCCTTGTCCACTTTGTTGTTGTCTTTGTTGTTTTTCTTGTAATAATTTTTCATATAATTGTTCAGCGTCATAATTAATAGCTTCTGCCATATCAA